>JAFAXJ010000189.1 GCA_019241095.1 Verrucomicrobiota bacterium
AATCCACGCAGCACGAATTCGGGGATGGAGGATCGATTCAAGGGTCTTGCGAGCCGCTAAATCGTGAAACACCAAATCCCGCAGCCGTTCTCGGGAGAGATTACCATCGGGACCAAAAACCTGATTCCCGAAAGCTGATCTAATCTCCTCTTTTACAACGGAATCTTGATCCGTCAATCTCCGTGCTTCAAAATCTGCGTCAAAATGCTCAACGGCGCACTTCGTATCCAGCGAAGTGATAAGCAGCCTGGAAACAGTAGATTTACCGGTTGCGACTCCGCCAGTGACACCCACTGAAGCCATTACTTGTAACCTGACCAGTAAAGCATGGCCAGCCTCGGGGAGATAAATTTTTCATTGCTGAGATCGCAAACATCAGTTGCCAGCCAATCTCCCTTTGAAATACTCTATCGTCTCCCGAATGCCCGATTGAAAGTCGATTTTCGGTTGCCATCTGAGTTTTGTGCGCGCTCGAGTTATATCCGGTTGACGGACTTTTGGGTCGTCTATCGGCAAATCCTTATACACAATGCCAGAGTTCGATTCCGTAATCTCAATGATTCTTTCCGCAAACTCCTTTATCGTCATTTCGACCGGATTCCCGATATTGATCGGACCGTGATGTTCGCTCGTCGCTAGTCGAAAAATTCCGTCGATCAGATCGGATACATAACAGAAGCTGCGCGTCTGACTGCCATCCCCAAAAACAGTTAGCGGCTCATTGCTTAAGGCCTGACTTATGAAGCAGGGAACTACGCGACCATCTCGGAGGCGCATACGGGGGCCGTATGTATTAAAGATCCGGACGATCTTGGTGTCCATCCCATGATAGCGATGGTATGCCATCGTCATCGCTTCAGCGAAACGTTTTGCCTCGTCGTAAACCCCGCGGGGACCGATAGGATTTACATTGCCCCAGTAGTCCTCGTTCTGTGGATGCACAAGCGGATCCCCGTAACATTCCGAAGTTGAAGCAAGTAAAAATTTCGCCCTTTTATCCTTAGCTAATCCGAGGGAGTTATGTGTGCCTAAGGCACCAACTTTCAACGTAGGAATCGGATGTTCCAGATAATCAATTGGGCTGGCGGGAGATGCAAAATGGAACACATAATCAACCTGACCTGGCACAAAGATAAATTCGGAGACGTTATGTCTGATAAATCGGAAGTCAGGGTTTCCGGCCAGGTGAGCAATGTTGTCAGGTGTGCCCGTGATAAAGTTGTCGATGGCAATCACCCGAAACCCTTCGGCGAGCAGCCGATCAGACAAATGCGAACCGAGAAAGCCAGCAGCTCCCGTCACAACCGCAGTCATTTTCGAGGAATCTGATTCAAACATGATGTAAGATCCCAGTCACTTCTAGGCTGGGACTTTGAGATGTCTAGGGAAAACTAGTCACCCCTTGCCGCCTTACGCCGGTACCGGCAAATGGTGAATCCTCTATTCGTCTCTGACTGCTCCAAACGTGTGCCGGATGTCCTCCGCGCGCTCTTGCCAAAATGCATCTTCGGCAATGTTCGTCGCGTGATCACCAATCCGCTCCAACGCGCGTGCGATGAATATAATATTGAGATAGGATGGGACTTGAGCCGGATCAGCGATGATGCGCTCGGTCACGGTGTTTGCAAAAGCCGTGTGTATTTCGTCCAGATGCCGATCCCTGGGCTTCAGTTCAAGAGCCAGGTCAGAGTCCCCATCCACGAATGCTCGTAAACTATCACGGAAAATCGATAAGGCTTCCCGGTAGATAGGCTCAACAAAGGATACTTCGCGCAAAGACGGGCACTTATTTAGCTTCTTAGCTCTCCTCGCAATAAGAACGGCTTGATCGGCAATGCGTTCCAGATTGTTGCTTACCTTCATAGCCGAAATCACCTGACGTAAGTCCGACGCAACCGGTTGAAAACGCAGGATTATTTCAATCCCGATTTTATCGATCTGCTTCTCCAAAATATCCACGTCTTCGTCATCGGCGATGCTGAGATTACAAAGGTCGCTATCACGTCTGAGAAGTCCCTGAATCGCATTATCCAGCAAACGTTCCGTGAGACTTGACATCATCAAAACGTCATTTCTGAGACTATTCAGGGCCGCGTCAAACTGACTACGGATGTGTTTACCCCGATCTGGCATACCACTACTGAAACCCGCAATAACCTATATCCCCCATAAGCACAATTCGAGGCTATTCATACACAAACTAGTTGTTTTGCAAAAAGAACCATGAACGGCCTTTCACATTTTATCAGGCACTTCAATGCCGAGCAGCTCCAAACCTCTCCCTAATACCCGAGCAAAGTTTTGGCACAGCAGAAGCCTGGAGGCTCGCGCGATATTGTCAGCAGTCAAAACCGGGCACGATTCGTAAAAGGCGTGGAATTCAGAGGCTAATTGGTAAAGAAAATTGGCCAGCAAATTAGGCTTAAAACCCTCAAGCACCGAAGGAACAACATCTCCGAATTGCACTAATCTTTTGGCTAAGGCCAACTCGGAGGGTTTCATTATCTGGATTGCGTCAGGCAACGAAAATGCACCATCCAATTTGCGAAAAATCGACTGCGTTCGTACGTACGCATTTTGCAAATACGGTGCAGTATTACCCTGAAGCGATAACATTTTGTTCCAGGAAAATACGTAGTCTGTTAACCGATGCTGGGATAAATCTGCGTATTTGACCGCCCCGAGCCCGATAGTCTGTGCAATCTGCAAACGCTCAGATGAGGGAAAGGTTTTTCCCTCCAGCAGCGCACCGGCGCGCTCAATAGATTCCTGCAAAAGCTCTCGTAAAGGCACTGAATCCCCCGACCGCGTCCGCATCAATCTTTTGTCTTCTCCGAGAATACTGCCGAATGAGATATGCTCGAGTTCAAGCTCATATCCCATCCGTCGCGCTAAGCTGAAAAGTTGACGAAAATGAAGCTGTTGCGGAGCTCCAACCACATACCAGATTGCATCTGGATTCCACCTTCTGATTCGATACCGGATCGTGGCCACATCGGTTGCAGCGTAGCCGAAACCGCCATCCGATTTCTGAATGATGAAAGGATCTCTCGAGAGCGCAGGATCCCAAACCACAATGGCTCCATGACTTCGCTCGGCCAGTCCTTCTGCTTCGAGTTCTTGAACTATTTTGGGAAGCTCCGAGTGATAAAAGCTTTCACCCAGTTCAAAATCAAAGTTCACTCCCAAAAGTGAGTAGATTTTATCGAATTCCTGGCGAGAAAGCTCAACACACTTTTTCCAGATTTCAGTGCTATCCGGATCCCCATTCTGGAGCTTGACCAACTCCTCCCTGCACTTCTCGAGAACTCCAGCATCTTCTTTGGCTAACGAATCTGCAATGCGATAGATGCGGAGAAGTTCAGCAATCGGATCGGAAGCCAAGGCTTCG
>JAFAXJ010000313.1 GCA_019241095.1 Verrucomicrobiota bacterium
TCGGTCGTCCAGTGACGAAACTAGCTGTGTTCTCAAGCGCCCCACCGTTGAAGGTTAAACCTCCTGAAGGAGCTCCCAAGTTGCTGTCGCTGGAAACACTCAAAATGCCGGCATCAAGAATAGTTCCTCCAGAATAGCTGTTAGCGCCGGTTAAAGTCAGACTGCCAGGGCCTAACTGAGTAAGGATGCCGGTACCGCTTATTACGCCATTGAACCCGATCCTATCAATCCTGTTGAAGACCAGGTTACCGTTATCAACAATGTTTCCGATTATACTCCCGGTATTGCCACCATTGCCAAGTTGCAGGACACCTGAGGCAATCGTAGTGCCCCCGGTATAAGAGTTGTTGTTGACCAATAAGAGCGCTCCGGGACCGCCTTTAACCAAAGCGCCACTGCCCAAAATGCTGCTTGCCACTGTTAAAGTCGTGGATCCGTCATTGATGATAGTTGCAGCAGTATTTAGCGTGATCGCACGGGCCGTAGCGAAACTTGCCGTGGTCTCAAGCGTTCCGCCGTTAAAAGTTAAACCTCCGGACGGGTCTCCCAAATTGTTATCTCTGGAAACAGAAACGGTGCCGGCATCGAGGAATGTACCCCCGGTGTAGGTGTTTGTGCCAGTCATGGTCAGTAGACTCCCTGCGCTCGACATCGTCAAGGAACCGCCGACGCCAGTAATTGTCGCACTCAACAGGCTGTTAAAGGTGGAGTGATCACTCGCTCCGACCAGATTCAGATTTTCAGCTCCAAGTTCAACCAAACCAGACCCGGTTATAAAGCCTATCGTGGTTCCCTTGCTGGTCAGGTTTACAATATTGAGTGTTCCACCGCTGCTAAAGAATTTAGCATTGTCACCGCTTGCCATCTGGAAAAAGTCCACAGTGCCGCTATTGTTGATTGTCGCGTTTGCTGCGTGAGTGGCTAACGGGAAGAAAAACAGCAATCCGGAGTTATTTATAACAGAGTTCGCTGCGCTGGCTCCCACAAGAAAACCGAGCGAACCTTTGTTGTTTATCGTAGCCCGGTCCGCCGTAGAAAAGTCATCGAAAGTAAAATCGGTAGAGGTATTGTTGAACGTGGCAGATCCGGCGTCGCTGGTATTGCCAAACTTCAAATGAGCCGCACTATTGAGAATTACGTTGCCGACAATGGTGGAGCCATTGGCAAACTCGAAGTGGACGGTCGTATCGGGGATCGTGAACGTCTGGGGCGCGGCTGACTGGTTAACTATTCCTTGGGCGTTCAATACCATATTCACCCCATTTGTGAGTTGAACATTATACGGCACAGCGCCTGTGAAAGATATCTGACTCAGATTTAAAGTCGTGTTCGGCGTCGACGGGTTGACGATGACAGAAGGATTGCCGCCACCATTAAAAACCGCGGAATTCACGGTCTCTCCCGGAACTCCGTTTGGATTCCAGTTCGTAGCTGTTGTCCAGTTGTTAGCCACGCCACCCTGCCACACCGACTGGGCTTGGGCATCTAACAAGAAGCATGAGAAAAGAAGAATAATATAGCATTTCATATCTCGCTTTCTTTCGTGATAGATTTTCGTCAAAGCGTTTCGGGAGAACATAACTAACCTTTCGTACATCAATGAACTAAAGGATGTTACCTGATGTCCACAGAATAAATCAAATTTTCGCAATTCTTGTTGTTTCTTGCAATCTCTACTAAGCAAAGCCGATTCATCTCTGATGAAGAGTGAACGCGTCTACATAGGGACCAGTGGCTGGATTTACAAAGATTGGGCTAAAAACTTCTATCCGAAAGATTGGCCGGCCCGGCGAAACCTGGAGTATTACGTCAGTCAATTCCCAACGGTCGAAATCAATGCTTCTTTTTACCGTCTGCCAACTGAAAAGGCTTTTCAAGATTGGACGCGCAACGCCACTCCTCAATTTCTTTTTGCTCTAAAAGGAAGTCGCGCCGTTACTCATTATAAACGATTGCTGCCTGGCGCGAAATCATTCCATATCCTGCTTGAACGCTCTAAGATCCTTGGCACCCATCTGGGACCGATCCTATGGCAATTACCAGGTTCTTTTCGGAAAGACCTATCCCGTTTAGAACAGTTCCTGGCAATTTTGCCCAGAGAAAATCTGCACGCCATGGAATTTCGACACGCTTCCTGGATGGATGACAAAACGCTCGCGCTCCTCAGTGAATATCAAGTGGCAAATGTTTCGCTAAGCTCTCAGTCGATGCCTATGTGCACCGAACTGACTGCGCCCTTCGCATACGTCCGTTTTCATGGCCTTGAAAATGGGGCTGCACATGATTACACAAGAGAAGAACTAGAGCCCTGGGCCAACTTTCTTCAGCGCATTGCCCGGGAAGGTTCGAAAGCATTCGTTTATTTCAATAATGACGTGAATACGCGAGCGCCTCTCAACGCCCTTACCTTAATGCAGGAAGTGGGCGAATTTGCTGTAAGGGCTACGGCGCTGAACAAAACATAGAATCCTTGACAACGATGCAATTCGCACAGGTGACTCGGCTGAACGCACGATTTGCAATGCTTGTTCTTTACTGCCTTTGCTCCACCACCGGTTACGCCTATGTTGAAAAAGTAACAGCGCGCGCCCGAGACCTAGGAGTCCCATTTGATGGCGCCCCTGGCGATCTCAACGCAATTACTGATGTACGCGGATTGACGGTTGGTCAGACTACCTTGATAGAGGGCGAGGGAAAACTGGTTGTTGGAACAGGGCCGATACGCACCGGAGTAACCGCGATTCTGCCGCTAGGAAGGGACCGCATCAATACACCAGTCCCCGCGGCAGTTTATGCTTTCAACGGCAATGGAGAAATGACCGGAAGCGATTGGATTGAAGAATCCGGCTTCTTAGAAGGACCTGTGCTTCTAACGAACACTTTGAGTGTAGGACTTGTGCGAGACGCGGTCGTTGAGTGGGGTACAAAACGGTTTCAAGACAATGATCACTTCAGTCTGCCAACTGTCGCAGAAACCTGGGACGGAGGATTAAATGACATTAATGGGCTTCACGTAACAAAGGAAGATGTGTTCCATGCTCTTGATACGGCTTCTGACGGACGGGTTCTTGAAGGTAACGTCGGCGGCGGCACCGGCACGCGCGCGTTCGGGTTTAAAGCAGGTATTGGTACCGCTTCACGAATCGTGGAAGAACGCAATGGCGGCTTTTGTGTTGGCGTACTGGTTCAGGCCAACTTTGGGATACGTGAAAACCTGATTATCGCAGGAGCGCCAGTTGGCAAGGATATTACGGATCTGCAACCCGTCATACACAGAGATCCGGAGAGAGAAGGCTCAATCCTGATTGTCGTCGCCACCGACGCTCCTTTGCTACCGAATCAATTGAAGCGAGTAGCGAAACACGCGACCCTCGGCATGGCGCGGACGGGCGCGATCAGCACAAACTCGTCGGGCGATTTGTTTATCGCGTTCTCTACCGCAGTACCTCCCTTGATGAACGATCGTGAGCAATGGTCCACTCTCCAGAACGGCGATTTAGACCCTATATTTGAAGCCACGGTTAGCGCCACAGAAGAAGCGATCATTAATTCTCTGGTAGCTGCGAAAACAATGCATGGCATCAACAATAATACCTTCTATGCCATACCTCACGAACGTCTGCGTGCCATTCTTAGAAAGTACGGGCGTCTTATAGAGTAGCTGCTCTCGGATAAGCTTTCGCCATAAAGGACAGGAAAGGTTCGCGTAACCTTTTTACGGCCATTTCGAGGTGAGGCCGCTTCATCGCACGCCCCTAAAACGGCTGCCCTAAAAAATCCTCTTACATATCTTACCCCCAATTCCAATGGCAGCACTGAAGTGTTGGCTAACATCTTGGTAAAATAGAGTTCCTTCGCAACCTGCTGGTTCCTTCGGACCTGTCGCTCTGCAGGCTTCTTGCTCCTCTCTTCATCTGAGCTAAAGATGCTTATGCGAAAAGCTATCATTGTCCCTGACGCTCCAAAGCCGGCGGGTCTCTATTCCCATGCCGTTGTTGCGAACGGCTTTGTGTTTGTGTCCGGCCAGGGACCGCAAGTACCGGAATCGGGAGTGATTCCTGATAACTTCAGGGAACAGGTTCGCCAGACCTTACGGAATATCCAAGCTATTTTGCGCAACGTTGGCTGTGAAATGACAGATGTTATCAAGGTGAATGCTTACCTGACTGACCCAACTCGATTTTCTGAATACAACGAAGTCTACCAGGAGTTTTTTTCCATAGATCCTCCTGTGAGGACTACCGTTCAGACCGGGCTAATTAAAATCCTGGTGGAGATCGATTGCATTGCAGTCCTTCCCAAAGCTTAGTACAATTGCTTGGAAATATGATGACGTATTTTAAGAGTCGAATCGGTGACGTGATCTGACAGGCTACATCGGAGGAATAGTGCCTCTGATGGCAAGAAAAAACCATCTAACGTGAATCTTTCCAGCAAGGAGCCGGCAGGTGCCGGAGTCAATGGCAAGGAAATATGCGTCACCGTAATTCCGAACGTGAGTACTAGGCGAGGCTTCTACCTCGCCCGGCTCCCGGCTGCCTTGGTTATCTCAACCCTCACGTGACACCACGGTTATTTACATCCGGTGTGAACTCTGCGAGAGCGCAGTGTTCAACGCCATTGCTGGTTTGGACGCTTTGCATCAGGCTAACTGCCTCAGGTTGCCAGCATATTGCTGGGCTCTCATCAGATAAGCTTTTCAGCACTTCCGAAAGTCCATCGGCTGTGCCACTCTTAATTCTGCCGAGTGTGATGTGCGGATATGAACGATCCCGATCATCCAGGGGTACATAACGGGAGAACCTCTGTAGAAGAGATTCCTGCAATGCCTCGAATTGTTCGTCCACGGTTGCTCCGATCCACAAAACTCGTGGAGACTGGACCGCCGGAAAACAGCCGAAATCATGCAGAACCAAGCGCGGCAATGTCTTCTGCGCATGAACGGACTTTGTTATCTGCTGCTTTAGCATCTCGACTTGTTGCGAGAAAAAGTTACCGAGAAATAACAAAGTCAGATGGAACTGAGTCGGTTTCGTCCAGCGTATACAGAGGGCCGATGCATGGCCGAGGCTGTTTCGGAGGAACGCTTGCTGGTCGCATAACTTTGCGACGATTTCAGAGCGCGGGTTCAGTGAAATGAAGAGACGAATGATGTGTGGTGATGCCATGGCTAATCGTCTGTGGAACGACCGGCAACGATCAGACAGATCAAGCCGGCAACGCATGAAATGAATCCGCACAGGATGATGATCTGTTCAACGAGACTCAGGTGCTTCCATTCGTATACGGAAGTTGAGATGAGAACTCCCACCTTTCCCCAAACAATCTCGACATCACGAGAAGAATTCTTTAGATCCTCTGGCGGCAGAGTACTATCTGTCCAGCTACCGTTCGACTCAGAAGCCGGCGAGTTGGAAAGATCGCCGCGCGGGGGCTTTCGACTATAAAAGACGACTGCGATTGTACCGCACACACCCAAAAAGAGGAGAATTAGTCCAATTGAATTGAGCGTCTTTGTGTTTCCGTTGCCCATACACATGAAACGGCCGGTCAACGTCGATCAGCAAGCGTTGAAGGGCAAGGCGTCGCAGCGTTATGCGATAATGTTAGCTCTGGCATGGTACACTCGCCTGGAAACTCTATCTGCAGTGTGCATTCAAAGTTAGACGGCAAGCAATCTTGTGGATCGCGCTGCATTCCGAACTTCACTCTGTTCAATAGACCTTTCCAAAAGGACCCAGGAACAGTCATATCGAACAAGAATGATTGAATTGCTTGACACCTGCCCCGATTGTTTTTGCCGCGCGACTTTTCCTGCTCATTTCACCGGGAGTGCTTTTATTGCTAGGGCCAATGGTGCTCAGTGTCTTTTACATTATCATCAGAAACTAGATCACTGGTTACAGTTTGGAGGGCATTGTGACGGAGAGGAAAACGTGATCGCAGTTGCACAACGCGAGGCTTTTGAAGAGTCCGGGATCAGCCATCTTGTGATTCAGTCGCCAGATCCGTTCGATCTCGATATCCAGCATATTCCTGCGTATGGAAAAGAGCCCGAGCATTTGCATTATGATGTGCGCTATCTATTCATTGCGCCTGCAGCCTCGGAGGCTCGACTCAGCCCGGAAAACCGGGAAATGCGGTGGTTTACTCTCAGAGAAATGAGTTCCTTGAGTTGGGATCCGGGGTTGCGGCGAGTTGCAGAAAGGTTGCAGGCGTTACTAGCGTGAAGAACGGTCCACTCGATCACCATACGTAGAAAATGACGGGAAATGCGTTTTGAGTGCGCAACAATCTGCGGAAACGAAAGTCCTTTCTCATTGCTCAAAGGAAGGTTGATCGCGATATAACACCATTATAAACGTCGCAAACAGCTCCGCGCCACTAAGCCAAGTACAGCTCATTTTAGGATGGACGCACTCTTTAGCGATAATTACTTCAACTATTCTAATTCTTGCCGTCGCATATGCGTAAATGAGAATCACCACCCCGATTGCTTTAATCACGGACAGGGCTGCTAGCCGGGTCTCGATTCCATGCGTCTGAGGATCGGCTTTTAACCAGAAATCATTTTTCGGTTTGCGAGATCGATAGATTGATAATGCTGCCGAAAAAACGGGAACCCCGGCCTGCTTTCGCGGGCCGGGGTTCATTAACTCTGGCAACGTCCTACTCTCGCACAACCTAAAGATGCACTACCATCGGGGCTGTAGCGTTTCACTTCCGTGTTCGGAATGGGAACGGGTGGTGCCACTACGCTAAGTATCACCAGAAGGCTGGTGAAGCCGAAATTAGCCCTTGGGGGAAATCTGGGGGAGGTCTCTTCTCAACTTCACCAGAAATTCTAGCGATGCATTGAAAGAACTTCATGAACTCTGACAGCTGCATACTGGTAAATCCATTCGATTGGAACTGAGTTTTACAAAATTGATTGTTAAAGACGTGTTGGCCGATAAGTCGGTTTAAACAGCAGAAACAATCAAGCCGAACGAGTAATTAGTACTACTGAGCTCAACACATTACTGTGCTTACACCCGTAGCCTATCAACGTGGTGGTCTACCACGACTCTTCAGGGAGAATCCATCTTGGGAGAGGCTTGGCGCTTAGATGCTTTCAGCGCTTATCCTTTCCGAACATAGCTACCCAGCACTGCCATTGACATGACAACTGGAACACCAGCGGTTCGTCAGACCCGGTCCTCTCGTACTAAGGTCTGAACCCCTCAATTCTCCTGCGCCC
>JAFAXJ010000090.1 GCA_019241095.1 Verrucomicrobiota bacterium
TGCACTCCGGTCAACGGTTGATGGAGGATTTGTTCCGGCAACCCCAAGCGAACGCAAAGTCTCATCACTGAGCTGTCCAGTAACTTTCAAGCCGCGCCGGATCTGATAACGACGAATCGCGGCCGTCATTTCAGCGCCGGAGTGGCCATCGACTTCTCCGTAGTAAAAACCTTCATCTTTTAAGCGTTGCTGGACAGTTCGGGTAAGATCATCTGCCCAGGCAGATCCGGAGAAGGCAATGAGTAAAAAAAACAGAACGAGGTTTCTCATAGACATAGAGACGCACGCAGGAGTGCTCCGTTTTTTGATGATAGCGCATTTTGCTCTTGATGCGAGTCTCGGAAAGGATGATCGGCAGGTAGTAACAGATTAAACCAGTGCAATCAGATATGCTGGATTCGCGACCGCTGAGTAGTCGGCTGTTCAGCTGACTGATGAAATTGGCTTCGCCCCTTTAATGAAGTGTTTGATCTCGTCGGGCTTACGGTAGGCTTCGTAGACTAACATTATTTCGAGCGCATCAGCAAGAGTGCCGTATTCTGGGCTTTTTCCCTCCAACAACCGGCTGGTGTAGCTAATGATTTCAGGAGCGTACCCGAGAAGAAAAAGCCCTTTGTTGTGCAATTGCCCAAGCGAAAATTCCGGTTCCCAGTGAATCGCTGGCGACTCGCTATCGGTCATGTTGAAATAATCGCCAGCACGCCCATAACTCTGGTTTAATGCGCCGTTTCGATACAGGGTGACACGAATATTATTGTCAATGACCAGATTTTCACCTTCGCCAATAATCTCTGTTCTCTCAAAAAATGAGTGTGGCGATTGACCGTGGCTGTAAATCAGATTACCAATTGCGCCATTTTCGAATCGTAGTGAGACAGTTGCTGCGCCGGAATCGGCGCGCGTGACAGAAATCGATTCGAGCGGCCCTCCGAGAAGCAACAAGACTGAATGAGGATGAGCGAAATGGTCCAGGAACCCGAGCATCTTGCGATTATCAAGACGTTCTTCGTAAGCAGGCAAAGATTGCGGGTACCGCGCAGTAACGCAACTGATGCGCCCGAACTCGGGACGAGCAACGAGAGCTTTGGCTTTCAGGTTAGCTGGCATAAACATCTTCTTAAAGCCAATGGCGACGTGGCGTCCCGTCTCAGCGCTGACCTGAATCATTTTGCGAACTTCCTCAGAGTTGCCCGCGGGTGGCTTCTCGATCCAGACGTGGGCGCCTGACCGCATGCAATCAATCGCGAGGTTCGGGTAAATTGGCAGATGCTTGGCATCATAGTTGGTAACGATAAAAACCAACTCCGGACACTCCGCATTCAACATTTCTCGGTAATCGCTGTATCCCCGTTGAGCGCCAAACAGACGGACATAATGAGCTGCACGCCCGCGATCAAGATCGCAGATCGCAACTAAATCTACCGGCGCAAAGGCGAAGGTAGGATAGATATTTCGAAACGCGTGCCCCCCCGCGCCGATGAAACAGACCCGCAGCTTGTGAGCATATTCGTGATTGTACGTTATGCGCAGAATATTATTCGCCGACTGTCAGGCGATCGGGTGAGGTGAATACAATAAAAAGGAGTGCAGCCGAATCGGCGGTATTGGTGGCTTGATGCCAGACATTAGGCTGAACCGTAACGGTATCTCCGGGTTCCAAGTCTGCTTCCGTGCCATCGGCCATTGTGTGACGGATCGTACCTTGAAGCACAACAAGGATCTCGGTGCAGTTGGGATGATAGTGCCTGGTATTTTTGTGACCTGGATTGATCTTGCACCTGCCAACGGTGATCTCATTGCTGTTGCCCAGTGCGCCGCTCGCGTACCAAATCAGACCGCCCCAGTCGAACTCAAGCCTTTGCGCCTGTTCGGAATGGAGCAATTGAATGGGTTGCGGCAGGAAGCTCACGTGTTCGGTTTCATGTGGGTAACAGCCTTACGAAAATATCCCAACGACCACAAAGAAAAAAGGCAACCTGCAGACAATCATGGCTCTATGAAAACCTACACGTTTTATAGAACCATAAACATTCATAAAGCTCATAGAACCTATCGGCTTAGAACTCACGCACTAATTGACCTCCGGCCGATACCGGTCTGTTTGAATCACCGCGCCCAGTTGATGCAAGATGTTAAAAAGCCCAAAATTCGTTCGGTTCACGTAGATGAAATGCTTGCTGCCGCGCGGT
>JAFAXJ010000147.1 GCA_019241095.1 Verrucomicrobiota bacterium
TAGAAGCTCCAACCTCAGAGACCCAGACAGGAAGTTTGGTTACAGCCCGGATCTCCTGGATTCGTGCCGGCCATTCATGGATCGTCCAGTGATTCCAATCAAGCGGAAAACCATGCACGGCGACTGCATCCAGATGATCCAGAACACCTTGAGTCTGCAGATTCAAAATGAATTTCGGATCTATCGGAGAGATTCCACCTAACACCTTCGGAAGGTTAGGATTTACCAATCCAATGGCTTTGCTCGCGAGAACCACCATCTGCCCAAACAGACTCCAATTTGGATCAATTTCGAAATCCCAGTGCGACTTATTATTGGGCTCGTTCCAGATCATTATCGCTTCGACCATAGTGCCTCCGCTTATCTCCTTTTTCCTTCGCTACAGCGACAAACGAAAACCTCCTCTTCAGGGCGGCTGACAATCTCAAATCCAGCGCTTCGCAACATGGCTTCCGCTGCAGCTCGATTAGGGATCCACCAGTTTGTATTATCGCCGGAATAACTATTTTCGATAAAATACATTGCTGGAAAGCCTGGCTGATGAAACTGTTCGACCTCCCAAAAATCGTAGTCTGGCTTTACCTGTGAAACTTGCATGCTGCCTCTTAACATGGATTGGAACACCAGTAGCTCGCTAGCCACGTGTTCCCGAATCAGATCTAAAGCCAACAAAGGATGACGAAGATGATACAGTACGCCGAGAAACAGGACGATATCGAATCGTTGTTTAAGTTCTTCTACTTTGTAAACTGAAAGTTGATGTAATTCCAACTCCAGTCCGCAGACTTCAGCTGCGAATTCAGCCTGTCTAAGGTAATCTAAATCATCATCGATTCCTACGACGCGCGTTGCGCCGCGGCGTTTCATTTCCAGGGAATAGAAACCGGCATTACAGCCAATGTCCAGAACGGACTTTCCTGACAAATCGTTCGGGATCTCGTGGGCGAACCGTTTCCATTTCACTTCGGGATAATCGCCAAGAAAATGATTGGGGGCCGTTTCTATACCCCCGAGTCGAATATTGTGAAACCATTCACCAAGCTCACGAATCTCTCGTTCAATTTCCGTGCAACTACGGAGTTTTCTACCCTGTTGATTCATAGTTCGGGACTTACCTACGTACTGCTTTTTCGCCCAATATTTGCATCGCTTCACGATAACCAGTCAAAGTGCCCACATCATAATAAGATTTGCCTCTTTTCACTCCGTAAGCCCTGCCTCCTGCTGAAATCCATGTATTCACAAGGCTTCCCAGGTATTCGTCAGAGCGCCCTCGAGCTAACCAAAGCTGATGCAATTCGTGATAAACTCTACCGGGCATTTTCATTGCGCCCCAAATCCAGTGGGAAGATGGCTGTGCTTTTTTTACATCTATCCTTAGGACTCGATCCTGCTCATCTGTGACAACAGCATCGAACCGCTCGGGTTGTTCAACAGGAAAAAGCAGGAACGAAAATTGGTCCGTAGCCAGTGTTGCTAAGCCGTCTATCGGAAACCAGATAGTATCGGGGAGCCCTATCAAGACAGGTTCCGCCGGATGCACCAGATGCGTAGCCCGGAACAGCGCATCACATAGTCCCGAGGGTAGAGGCTGGACGGTGTAAGCGAGTGCTGCCGTGCTGAACTGTGAACGATAATAGGTCAGAATGTCGGTTTTACGAGGTGATATCACAATGCAGATCTTGGTCGCACCGCCGAGTACCAGCCGGTCCATAATATACTCGCTCACTGCCCTTGGTTGCTCTTTTCCCCCATCTTTAGTGCCTCCCACTGGAAGCAACTCTTTAGAAAATGCTAAAGGTTGGATTCGGGTCCCTTCGCCGGCAGCTGGAATAATTCCCCACATGTTATAGTTTCGTTAGTTGGCTGATCCTGTCGCTAAAACATGAGACAGGATCTCTTCCAGATGCATCGCCCGATGATCGGATGTGTGCTGGCTTAGGACTCGCTGACGACCCGCTTCTCCTACCGCCTTCAAGTCATTATCTGGAAGTTGAAGTATTTCGATGACTTCAGACGGGTTAACTGCGGTAAAGATCTCTTTGCCCGGTTCGAAAAAACCTTCTATTCCCACCCATGAGTCGCTGATAATAGCTGCGGCGCACGCGGCAGCTTCAAACATGCGCCCAGACGGGCAGAAACCCATACTGGCCATGGGTCCGCGCGTCACGTTCAACGTTGTCCGGCAAGAAGAAAAAAATGCTGAATGTTGAGGAGGCGGTACATGCCGGACGAAATAGATATTTGGCGTCCATGGGAAGCTGCTTGGATACTGAGCTCCTGCGAGTACAAACCGGCGTTCAGGTTGTTGACGAGCCGGTTCGACAAACAAAGCTTCAACTTTGGCCTGCCGATCAGCGGAGAATGTACCTATATAAGAGAGGTCGGCACGATAGTTTTGTACCGGCTCACCAACTACATAAAATTCCGGATCTACGTGCCCATAGAGGACCTCAATTTGTTGGGCGCCCAATTGTGCTTTAAGCTCGTCCAAGGCTTTCCCTCCAGTAAAGCTTAGAACCAAGTCGTAGTTTTTGAGACCTTCAGGTCCGATATATTCAATTGGGTTCCCCGCCAGATGTCGAGACAGAGTGATGGGAGTATCCAGATCGTAAAAAACTTTGCATACGCGACGAGCTTCGAGAAGCATTTCAGACGCAGCCAACGCGTCTGGACAGTAAGAGCTGATAATGGCGACATCAGCTTTTCGAACATACTCGCGCGCCGTAAGTTTAACCATTTCCCAGCTTGGATATATATGAAGTTCCCCTTCAGCAAAATTTGTCAGATCGCGTGCCGAGGCATAATAAGGAACGTCCTTTTCGAAGAATGCGATGGAGTGACCGCGACGGCTGAGTGCCCTCAGGAGCCCACGCCAAAGTGTTGCGTGTCCATTTCCCCAAGATGAAGAGATAGTGAGGCCAAAAATTACTATCTTCATAGATGCGTCATGCTGCCCCCGATAATGCCTCTTTGAAATACACTTCCAGTTCGCATGCTCGTTTAGCTGGGGTGTGCTCACGCAGGTATCTCGCACGTGCTGCTTGGCCTATAGCTTTACGATCGCGATCAGACATGCTGTTGAGCATGTCGCAAACTTCCAGAGAATTGCGTAAAATGATAATCTCACTACCAGGTTGAAAAAACGTTTCGATGCCTGCCCAGGCGTCACTGAGAATCGTGCTTCCGCAAGCAGCTGCTTCAAAGATTCTGACGCTCGGAGAATAGCCTGCTTTAACCATAGGATCCCGGGTCAAATTTAACGTGAACCTCTGTTGATTATAGAACGAGCGGTGCTCTGCACAGGGCAGGTGAGGAATCCTCAAAACATTATCAGGCCAGTCGATATGGTCCGGAAACTGGGCGCCGGCGATGGCGAATCTTCTGAATCTGCATTTTCGGGCTGGGATTAAGAAAAAACGTTCCACCGCATCTTGGCGCTCAGCGCTATATGTTCCCATATACCCGAGATCCCATTCCGTTTTCATGTTCACCGGATAGTATATATCGGGGTCCGCCGAGCAATAGAGAGGCTTGATTAACTGCGCGCCAAAGTCCGCTTTCAGACGCTCGAGTAGCGCTCCCCCAGTAAACGAAAGGTATAAATGAAATTTTTGAATTTGATCGGGCGAGATATATTCGAAATCCTTATTTGCCAGTTTGTTCAGTGTAACAGGTGTATCAATATCATAAAAGGCAGTGATGCCACCCGATTTGCCGGTCACCCAGTTGGACACAGCAACACCTTCCGGAACATAGGATCCAACAATCACCAGATCCGCATATTTGATATCAGTTTCAAATCTGTGGAAGAGATCTGAAAGATCATTGTATAATTCGAGTCGGCAAAAGTCCGGAGCTGTAAGGTCCCGGTTTCGGGCATACCACTCGACATTGCGTTCCAGGAATACAAGATGATGACCGCGCATGTGTAAGGCCCTCATCAAAGCGCGATAGGTTGTGGCATGACCGTTGCCCCAAGTCGAGCTGAGCGACAAACCTAAGAAGACAATCCTCATGAAACCAATTCAGCGCAAATGATGCGCTCAAACTGTTTTGCGCGTTCTGCATAGGTGTGTTTCGAAAGCGCTCTTTTGTAAGCAGCCGATCCAATCGATCTAGCATGCTCGAGAGTGAGAGAGTGGAGCGTTTGCGCTACCTCTTGCCCATTACTAACTAAAAGGATCTCTTCTCCCGGTTCAAAAAACTCGTCAATGCCCTTCCATTGATCGCTAATAATGCAAGCTCTTGCTCCAGCGGCTTCAAACACCCGAGTGGCAGGCGAGAAACCATACTGAGCCATACTCAGCCGATTAACATTCAAGACCGCTCGAGCGCTGCAGTTAAAGGCGTTGTGCTCGGCAGTATAAAGGTGACCGAGATAAACGATGTTATCTGTTCTCGTTTTGTCATGCCAGCCGTTACCAGCAAGCAGAATTCGCTTGTCGCGAAGTATTTCCGCTGCTTTGAAGAAGAACTCATCTGCTCTTGCTTCTCTATCTGGTAATCGATTAGCTAGGAAGCT
>JAFAXJ010000205.1 GCA_019241095.1 Verrucomicrobiota bacterium
GCAGTCCCACGCCAAGACGACGCACGTCCCACAACAGGCGGTCCACGAAACCCATTCGGCGTCCCGAATAGCTCAATCGGCCCCTCACGTGGCACAAGCGGCCCCTCACTCAGCGCCTGCGCCTCGCATTGCGCAAGCGCCGCCTCACCCGGCGCCTGTTACTCATGTAGCGCAAGCGCCGCCTCGGGCGCAATCTCATCCGGCGGCGAACGAGAAGAAAAAGAATCCGCAGCAATAATGATTCTGGCGAAGTATCACCGTTGCGCAGCTGTGATTCATGGAAAAGTTCTGATTTCAACGCCTTTGCCGGTCTAGTGGGGCGTTATGAGTTTCATGGGATCGTGAAACCCATTATTACCCCGCGGCCGGAACACCGCTCCTGATTAGGCGTCGGCCCGATCAAAAAACGATGTAGCCCGTACGGCCAGTCATTCAATGAGCCGCGTTTGAAGAAAGGAGACGAATATGGATCCTACTAAAATCTCGGCGACTGTTAATCAGCAGACCTGGCTGGCTCCCATTGAAAAAGCTCTGGAAGCCTTGAGCGACAAAACCATCGGAGCCGCGCCTGTAATTGTTAGCAATTTCCTGCATGGCACGTGGCTTGGCCACCCTCTTCACGCCGCCATTACGGACGTGCCCGTTGGAGCCTGGAGCGTAACGGCAACTTTCGATTTAGTCGAACTGCTCAGTGGAACGGAGGATCTCAGGTTTGCAGCCGATGCGGCGGCAAATCTTGGCCTGGTTGCTGCGCTTGGTGCTGCCGCAAGCGGGTTATGTGATTGGTCAAAAGCCGGAAAGCGAGCCCGGCGGATCGGCGCGCTTCACGCCCTTCTAAATATCAGTTCAGCGCTTTGCTATGCTGTCTCTTGCTGGCAACGAAACAGGGAAAATCGAGCACCGGCATTAGCTGCCGGATTCACTGGCTATGGCTTGCTGCTGGCAGGCACATTTCTTGGCGGGCACCTCAGTTATGCTGAATCCATTGGCATAGACCACGCGCAACGCGACGGGGGGCCTAAAGATTGGACCACAGTTCTTGGTGAAGGAGAACTGGCGGAATTCGAACCGCGCCGGGTAGAAGCGGGCAAAGTCTCCGTCCTGCTAGTAAAAAAAGGGACTCAGATATTCGCGATTGGTGAAAAGTGCGCTCATTTGGGTGGACCATTGTCGAAGGGTGAACTCGATGGGACATCGGTTCAGTGCCCGTGGCATGGATCCCGTTTTTCTCTTGAGGACGGACGCGTGCTGGAAGGGCCTGCAGTATACTCACAGCCCTGTTTCGCGGTGCGCGTGCAAAATGGCGAAATCCAGGTTCGTAGTGCGGGAGACCTTTCGGATTGAATTGATCAGCTTTCTAAGTCATCGGAGAGCAAGTCTCAGCCTCCTAGCGCGGCAGAGGCTTGTCCGGTGCGTGATCGATCAATTATTTCGCATACGTCCGCTTGTCTGTTCTTTACACGTTGCTTGCAGAGGATTCTGTTCTGCGGACGTATACGTATGATCACCATATGTCGAAAAGAGTGCTGATTTCTGGCGGGACAGGGTTTTTGGGAAGTTATCTTCTCCTTTATTTGCTGAAATGCACAGACTCCACTGTGTACTGCCTTTGTCGCAAGAAGGGGAATGTCGCGGGCCAGGATCGGGTTCGTAAAAAGATTCGAAAGATGGTCGAAGGTCCGTTAGCTAGAGATGCCCGGTTTGCAGTCGATCTGATTCGAGAACGGAAACGAATTGTCTTTATTGAAGGCGATATCCGGAGTCAAAATCTCGGATTATCCGACCAGGACTATGCATCGCTAAAGTTAGATGAGATTTGGCATGTTGCCGCTGCTATCGATTTTTCGGCCCATAGGCGGAAGCAGATCGTCGAAACAAACGTTCAAGGAACCCGTAACATTCTGGCACTTGTCCGAGACACCGGGTATCCCGTTCTAAACTATGTTAGTACGGCGTACGTGTGCGGACAACGGGCAGGTAATATACCCGAAGAAGTTGCGGACGAGAACTATGCTTTTAACAACTCTTACGAAGAAAGTAAACGCATTGCGGAAAGAGAGATCTTGCATGCCGGTCGCGGACTACGTTTTCGGATCTTTCGTCCATCGGTGATTGTGGGGCATTCGCATACGCTTGAGTTTGATAGCTCGTCCGGTTTGTACTCCTACCTGTCCGTTCTGCTTCGTTTGAAAAACAGCATTCAGCGTCGAATGCCAGAATACTTCCGATACAATACCCTCAAGCTATTGTTTGATGATGAGGCAACTCTTAATATGATTTGTGTAGATCATGTAGTCGAAACGATGTGCCAGATCGCTGCTGGAAAGATGAGTGAAAACGAAATTATCCACATTGTTAATCCATACCCTATTACATTGTCACACTATATGCGAAGACATTGTCCAATTGTTGGTATTGAAATTGAAAACGTGACGAACGCGCAGAACCTAAGTCCGGTCGACACGCTGATGAACGCGCAAAGCAATATCTTTGCAGCTTATCGCCAAAATAACAAACAGTTCGAATTCGCAAAAATGATCCGATTTTCTAATCTCGCTCCGGAAAGTTTTCGAATTGATGATGCAATGCTCGAAGCTCTAACCAGACGAGTCTACGAACATTTTCAAAAAGTTCAGGAACGCAGAAACGGCGTCTTAAGATAATGGCGGCTCAAGGCTAGATTCTTTGAATAACAACGGAATAACATGGTGATCCCGCGTTGTTTCCGAGGTGTTGGGGATTCATAGTCAACTATCAGAATGGCGCTAGACTTTCATCCGAGCGATGAAGGTAATTGCGTTGATAGCAGCCGTTGAGATTCTTTTGGAGTAATGAATTCCAAGCTCTTTTCCGAACTAGGTCTTTCGCCTGCATTACTGAAAGCAGTAGACCGCCTCGGTTATGAAAAAGCAGCACCAATCCAGGCCGAAGCTATCCCGATGATAATGTCTGGAAGCGACGTAGTCGGCCAATCTCAGACGGGTTCAGGAAAAACGGCGGCTTTCGGAATTCCTGCCGTAGAGCTGGTGGACCCGCATGTTGGCTTTGTTCAAGTAATTATTCTCTGTCCGACTCGTGAATTAGCAGTTCAGGTTGCCGAAGAAATTTTCAAACTCTCCGCCTTCAAGCGTGGGGTTCAATCAGTCCCTATTTATGGTGGCCAGTCCTATAATCATCAAATTCGGGCCTTGCAGCACGGCGCTCAGATTGTCATCGGTACGCCGGGTCGCGTTCTTGACCATATGGAACGCGGGACACTCGTGTTAGATCGAGTCAAACTCGTGGTTCTTGATGAGGCGGATGAAATGCTCAATATGGGATTCCGGGATGATATAGAACGAATTCTAAAAACGGTTCCGACTGAACGCCAATTCATTTGCTTTTCGGCAACAATGGCAAAAGCAATTATGGAGTTGATTAAGCAGTTCGGTCGCAACCCGAAGACGATTCGACTGGAACATAAAACACTCACTGTTCCCACCGTAGAACAAACCTATTACGAGATTCGCAATCGATCCAAGACTGAAGCCTTGACTCGGCTTATCGATCATCACGACCTTAAACTTGGGGTCATCTTTTGCAACACGAAGCGGACAGTGGACGAGCTAACGAACGATCTGGTAGCCCGAGGTTATTCTGCTGATCGCATCCACGGTGACATGAGCCAAGCTCAGCGGGAACGAGTGATGACGAAATTTCGGAACTCCGGTCTGGAATTTTTGATCGCAACCGACGTTGCTGCTCGAGGGATTGATGTCGAAAAGATCGAAGCAGTCTTTAATTATGACCTGCCGTGGGACGAAGAAGATTATGTGCATCGGATTGGTCGAACCGGTCGCGTTGGAAGATCCGGTCGAGCATTTTCATTAGTTGCTGGGCGTGACATTTACAAGCTGCAGAGCATCGAACGTTATACCGGAACGAAAGTCACGCGCGAGCAACTGCCGACGCTCGACGAAGTCGAGGAGAAACGTACTAACCTTTTCTTTGACAAGATTCACGGGGCGCTTCAGACCGGGGACTTCGAGAGGGAGTCACCCGTGGTAGACCGATTGCTGGAACTCGGGTTTTCCTCAACTGATATTGCTTGTGCGGTGATTCACGAATTGCGAAAGGACGATGTTCGTTACCTCAAAGATAGGATAACAGAACCATCTCAGGGTTTAGCTCTCGCCCAGGCAAGGAGCAAAAGGCCGCGAAAGGCGGACGTTCAAAACAGCAAAAACAACCGATGAGATAGTAGACAGCACCTCGTCCGCGATGAGCGTCGGTTGTTCAGTAGCAGGGCTTGGTAGGCAAATAGAATTTCCCGAAGCTTTCGGTCTGCCGCTATTCCCTATGAGTCAGGTCTGACCTTGGAACGGTGATGATCAAACGAGGGAATTCGTTACCTCAGTGCAAACTCATCCAGGATGAAATCCTTCACCCCTATCGGCCCTTTCATTTCGAGCCATACGGGCCCGTTCTCGATCTGCCAGCGGACTTGTGCATCAAGGAACGGACAACACATTTGTTCGAGCTTAATCCATTCGAGCGCTTGCTCTATAGGAAAAAGGGATGTGTCCAGGCGTACCGCGTATCCGTCGGGCAACTCGCGTTTCTGTTGGATGGCATGGCGAAGTGAGTCTGTGAGTTGTGTGTAGCGCCCCCTTTGCTCAGGGGGTATCGCCTCAAGGTTGCTTGTGAGCCCGGGCGCTGTCTTTCCCACAGATTGCTGCGCCAGAACTTTTTCATTCGTTAACACCCATTCTATCCCAAGAACCGCAAGCAGGAGGCAAGCAATTCGGCAACTCGTGCTGTGCGATAATCTTCGGCGCAGCCGCCGTGCAATCGGATAAACAAGGTCTTTACGAGCTGTCATTGGGAGGTGGTGTTATGTTGAAGCAGATTGCCAAGTCTCACGAAACCGGAATCTATGATGTTCGCGGCAGTCCGCCATTTTTTCGTATTGAATCACAAGTTTGAGCCGAACTCCGGAGCGTAGCGAATGTTCATAGACATCCCAGTAAATTATACGGTGTCGAATATTGTTCTAAATGGCTAAATTGCTTAGCCCCGTCTGGTTTTTATGAGCATTGAGGCGAGTACAACCG
>JAFAXJ010000431.1 GCA_019241095.1 Verrucomicrobiota bacterium
ATCATCCTCGTGATGGTAGTACTGCACGTAACGTTCACATTTAATAATTTCGACTTTGTTTACCTCTCAACCGGTGGCGGTCCTGTTATTGCAACAGAGGTTTTACCCACCTTCATTTATAAACAAGCTTGGAACGGATACGCGCTAGGATATGCTAGCGCGGGCGGGGTAATTATGCTCGTGATCCTGGTCCTGTTAGTCATGATCTGTAATAGATCAATTGGAGGTCTTACCGAGACGTGAAGAAGCCATTCTCGACAGTCTTCACCTATGTTGGCTTAGCTTTGTTTTATCTTTTTATTCTTGCCCCGATTGTCTGGCTGATTCTTTCAAGCTTCCGCAATAGCGACTCCATCCAATCCGGCCGTTTGTTGCCTGCTTTCTCTGATTTAACTATTCAAAACTACATCGAAGCGTTTCGCATCAGCAACTTTCCTACCTTTTTAATCAACTCTTTTGTGATCGCATTCAGTGTTATGATTGCGGCTGTCCTGATTGGTAGCTTGGGCGCCTATTCCCTCAGCCGATTTGCGTTGAGGGGCAAAAGATTGTATATGATGGCGGCGTTACTTCCTCAATTCTTTCCTTACGTGCTGATATTAATTCCATTCTACATACTCATGTCGTCTCTCAATTTAGTAGACACGCATGTAGGTTTGATTTTGACGCACACCTCTATCACGCTTCCGTTCGCTCTATGGATGTTAACAGGATATTTTAATGCTATTCCCAAAGAACTCGACCAAGCGGCATTAATTGATGGATGTTCTCATTTCGGTGTTCTTTTCCGTATTATATATCCTGTTGCGCTGCCCGGACTCGTTGTTGCCGGGTTTTTTGCGTTTGTTGTTTCCTGGGGCGATTACCTGTTTGTGTCAATCTTGTCGCAAAGCAATGCGACTCAGACGCTTTCAATCGGTCTCCAGACCTTTATGAGCAGTCTGGAAGTACGCTGGGGATTGATTACTGCCGGAACTGTGATTGCCATTGTTCCAACGATCATCTTTTTCGCCATTGTACAACGACGATTGGTCGCTGGACTTACGGCCGGTGCGGTTAAAACATGAGATATGACCAAAATTACCCTGATTGGATCCGGCAGTTTGGTGTTCACACGAAATCTTTGTAACGATATCCTTTTAGCGCCAAGTCTCCGGGACTGCACGATCATGCTAATGGATGTCGACCCAGAACGCCTTGATCAGAGCCGGCAGATTGTTCAGGCGATGGTAGACCATCGAAAACTAGCGGCTCGCGTGGAGACCAGCATGGACCGAAAAGATGCTGTCCGAGATGCCTCGTACGTAATCACTACTTTTCAACAGGGCGGGTTAGATGCTTATCAGCTCGATATTGAGATACCACAACGTTACGGGGTTGAACAATGTGTAGGCGATACGCTTGGTCCTGGCGGAGTATTTCGGGCCTTGAGAACTATCCCGGTGTTAACAAAGTTATGTCTGGAACTGGATGATGTAGCGCCAGACTCTTTGCTGCTCAACTATGTTAATCCGATGGCTGCAAATTGCTGGGCCGTTGATGAAGCTACAGGTCGTCCCCATGTGGGTTTATGTCACAGTGTCCAGGGCACGAGCGAGATGTTAGCCGAATGGATTGGCGTTCCGTACGAGGAAGTCACTTTCTACTGTGCAGGGATCAATCATCAGGCGTTCTTTCTCGATTTTCGCCGGGGCGCTGAAGACCTGTATCCTCTCATTTGGGGAGCAATTGACCGACCTGAAATTTACGGCCAGGAACCTGTCCGAATTGAATTGATGAAAGCCTTTGGCTATTTTGTAACTGAGTCGAGCGGCCACGCAAGCGAGTATGTGCCCTATTTTCGGAAAAGCCGGAAAATGGTGGAAGAAGAGCTCGTCCCGAAGTTTACCGACAAGGTAAACTACTGGTTTGATTACGGTCGTACTGGTGGATACTTACGGCATTGTTTTCACCGCATGCAGAAATTTCAGAACGATTTCGAGAGTATCATCAAAGAACCTCCTGCCGATGTTCGAAGCCATGAGTATGGGTCGTATATCATCGAAGCGATCGAGTCAAACACGGCCATCCGGATTAATGGTAACGTACCGAATACGGACTTGATCGAGAATTTACCACGCGGTTGCTGCGTCGAAGTTCCATGTTTGATTGATGGTAACGGAATTCAACCGACGAAAGTTGGATTGGTGCCTCCTCAATTGGCTGCTCTTAATCGGACAAATATCAACGTTCAGGAATTAATTGTCGAGGCCGCCCTTACTGGTGATGTCGACGCGGTTTACCATGCGGTGACGCTCGACCCGTTGACCGCAGCCGTATGCACCCTGCCACAGATACGCTCGATGGTAGATGAAATGTTGACTGCCCAGGAACAATGGTTACCGCAGTTTTGAATGAGTTCTAGCTAGCGCTGCGCTCCGCTGGCCGTCCGCGGTTGATTTGTGTCTGGCTTCGCCGTTTATGCAAGAGATAGTAGCGCGAGATAATCCACTCGTTCTTGGCCGGCTACCATTCCACTCTCAGCCAATCAGCAAATGATCTCTGTGCCAATGCCATTGACAGTGAAGATCTCGAGCAGCAATGCATGGGGGATGCGCCCATCGATCAGGTGCACTTTCCCGACACCCTCGTTCAATGCGTCAACCGCGGATTGAACTTTCGGGATCATTCCGCTCTCGATAATCCCGCTTTTAATCAACTGTGCGACATTTTCTCGATTGACCGTCGGAATCAGCGAATTGGAATCCTTAACGTCACGCATTACTCCAAGAACATCACTTACAAAAATTAATTTTGCCGCCTTTAACGCCCCGGCCATTGCTCCAGCCGCAACGTCAGCATTGACGTTTAAAACAGTCCCGTCTTCGGTCTGAGAGATTGGAGAAATTACCGGTACCACCTCTCGATCGATCGCTTCAGTGACACCGGAAAGCTCCAAAGATGTGACTTCACCAACAAAGCCGATATCGATCAGGTTCTTGCCGTCAATTTGTGGCGGCATACGCTTGGCCTTGAAGATGTCACGCCCGGAAAAGCCTTCTGCCCGACCGCCAAACTGCTCCATCGTTTCTATGATCCTAGGGCGGATTACACCATCCAGGACTTCCTCGACAACCCTGATCGCGATTTCATCTGTAATGCGTAAGCCATTAACAAATTTTGTACCATGACCTG
>JAFAXJ010000672.1 GCA_019241095.1 Verrucomicrobiota bacterium
GAGGTAAATGCAGCAGTGTTTAACCAGGAAGGTACGCGTATACTGAGCGCAAGCCTTGACAAAACCGCAAAGCTCTGGGATGCGGCTTCTGGAACACTGATCGGGTCTTTCGTTCATGCAGCCCCTGTCACCTATGCGATCTTCAGCCCGGATGGCGCTCAGATCCTGACAACGAGTGCGGACAACACGGCAAAGCTGTGGGATGCCGCTTCTGGTAAGCTGATCGCCTCTTTCGATCATCAGGACACTGTTCGATGGGCTGCCTTCAGTCCTGACGGCGGATGGATATTAACGGCAAGCTGGGATAAAACCGCTAAACTCTGGGATGCAGCCACTCCCAAAAAACTCGCTCTGCACGTGCAAGGATTGAGCGAAACTGCGGGTAGAAAGAGTACTTCTGGTTCATTTGAAGGTTCTCGAGCTTTAGAACCTGAGGCGCTTGCGACCTTCGCCAGCAACCTCGAATTTTCGAAAGACGGCTCGCTCGTAGCTGTTGATGAGGAACGAAGATCACAATTGAAAAAGCAATTGATGAGTTTGGCGGCGGACACTCGCCCAAACGCCCGTTTTCAAGCGTGGTTTCTCAAAAACGGCGCCGCTCAAACGGTTTTTCCGGCCGGCACGGTGAGAATTTCCGAATGGGTGGATAACGCTCTCCTAACTAATCCTACGGTAAACGAAGAATGGTTGCGCGCCGCTTCGGTTCTTTTGCCTGAAAATCCCTTGCTGCACATTTGCCTTGCTGGTTTTGAAAAGGATTTCAGACGTGCTGACTTTCTTCGCTCCTTCGGAGTAGCTAAGCTCCCAAACGATAATGCTGTATGTACACGCGCATGCGAAATGCTGATGGCGCAGCACAGTTTCAAACTTGCTTTAGCTGCTATCGACAAGGCGCTGGCAACAGGTACGATTGATCGGATCGCTCAACAACAGCTTCGATTGAAGGTTCTTGATTCGCTGCGCCAATAATGGCAGATAAATAAACATTGCTTTCGATGCGTGTTGCTGGTGCGCTGCACTACAGGCGTTTCGAAAGCATCCAGCTATGAAAAGCTATTTTCTAATGGTGGCATGCTCCGCCATTTTGTTTTTTCTAGGAGAAAATCCTTCGTTTGCATCTTCCGACACTGAAGGCTCCGTTTCTGACACGACCAGTTTGAGAGACGGTCTGAACAGTACTCAGGATAGGGCCGGGAAGGAGGGCAAAGTTAAATCGATCTCCAAACTGAATATAGATAGCCAAGGTGTTATTCTGAAAGGATACGATCCAGTGGCTTATTACAAACAGGGAAAACCGGTAAAAGGGGATCCTGGGATTGAGAGTGTTTACGAGGGCGCTACGTATCGGTTCGCCTCCTCCTCAGATAAAGCTGATTTCGATAGGGACCCTGCTAGGTATGCTCCACAGTATGGCGCGTTCTGCGCCTATGGGATAGCTAACGGCGTCTTGTTTGACCCAGAGGGTCCAGGGTCATTTACCTTGTATCGAGGTAAGCTTTATGTTTGCGGAAATCAGGGGGCGCTAAAGAGTTTCAAGAACAACATCGAAAGTAACATTGCGAAGGGAGATTTAAACTGGCTGAGTTTGAGTAGGCCTTAGAAGTTGAACATGAAAAGGCCGAGCAAGATTCTGCCTTTATGGTCAAGCTGAATGGTATTTTCCAGCTCAGGTGTTTTCTATGCACTTACGGGCTCAAGTGGACGCGCGCGATGAGTAATGAGCCATTCAGCGTTTTCTGAAAGGGCCTCCCGACCTACTGCAACGATCAGTGATCGGGCGTCGGCTATAACCTGCATCTCAGGCGTTCCCTTCGGAGCTTCAGTATTGAGCCCTATTCCATCGAAGCAATCCTGAAAACGCATTCCGGCAGCCTCGAAAAGGGAAGCCATTGAGGCGTAGTGACGGATGTGTTCTGCGAAAAAGTTTACTTCCACCCAGGCGCCACACAGAACCCCCACGACAAGCGCCAGATATTTGAAAACGCTGCCCAGCTTATAGGCAGTTGGAAGCCAGGGCACAGCTCCTTCCAGGAGATACACTGTTCCGATGACAACCAATGACAAGGAGACGACCAGCACGCTTTTCAGAATAAAGCGCCCTCCTTGGCAGGACTGTATTTGCTTCGGGAGAAACATTGGGGGAAAAGCGATCAAGCCTCTATAAAATGCAGAAAGGAGGTGTACCAGCCACCAATGTTTTTCTTTGTTCGCCTGGCTTTCGACTTTCGGGTCGCGTCTCGTGTGCGCAGCGCTCATGCAGAACAAGAAGACAAGGGCGAGCGAGCCAGTACACAATGTCAGGAGGGCAAACCGGTGCGATTGATGACCGCGAGCCGAGTTCTGCGCGAAGAAAAAGAAGAAGGTGAATAATACGCATCCAGTCCAAAGCAAAATCTGGGCGTACGCCGAGAATAGCTCGCGCCGCGCGCTAAGGTCATCAACTCTTTTTTTGAAATAGTCACACTGCCCTGTGATCCAATTTGTGCGAACGCTATCTAACAGCGCACGCTTAGTTTTCATTGTAAGCTTATTAAAGTCTACGCGAGTCTGCTCATAAGGAAACGCAGCGACGCTGATAACGTTTCGGATCCAGCCCAATTCTCCTCGTTGACGCTGTAGATAATTGGAGGCTACTGACTCGCCACTCCCGCAGGCTGTCCAGTAGAATTGCACACGCAGTCCTTCCGCAATTGCGCGATAATCATCGCAACGCTCAGCTGCGCCGCTCCTTTTAAAGTAAAAAAAGATTATCCATGCAGCCAACGTTAAACCTAGCGCGATAATGAAGAATATTTGCGGCACCGGTAAAGCTGCAGCCCTCGAATCCCAATTGTCTGCCAAGGAAAAAAAAAGTGCTGATCCGAAAGCAAGACAAAACAAAGTACGTTTCAGTCGATTAAGATGCCTGTTGTAGTGGGCGCTATAATCGGCCATCCTGCGGCGCAAACGAGCGAGCCGATCGAGAGTTTCCGGCAGGTGTTCGCCAGAAATCGAAAAGGTATGTGTGTTTGGCGTGCCTGGATCATGAGCAGCCTCGGGAAGCATTTCAGCAAATGCCCTTTTTTCTCCGACTCCTTGGGAGATGTTCTCGCTGTTAAGCCTTTCTAAATGTTCAGCAACGATTTTGAGAATAGCATGTCCGGCTTTCAACCAATCGGGGTGATCCTCATCTCTTGAGCTGACCCCGGCTGGCCGGCAATCATATGGATAGAGCACCTCTAATGATCTATTTTCAGGATTGCAATTCTTTGACGCGTTATTCAGTTCCCCCTTAAACTTCCGAGGCACGTAAACATGAATTACTGGTCCGTTATCGGCCCAACTCAGCATTGAGAGCATTGGAAGCAAACCTGGTGTGATCCCCCGGCGTTTCAGCTCAGCGATGTTTCTAGCGCCCTCGTTAGCACCGGCATTTGCACTCGCGAGTTCGGGACGGCCAATCGGTTTGTCCGTTAACGCGATCAGGATGTTGCTGTACGCCGCCACGTACTCCCCGGCGGCGGCGTAACGGCGATCACGTTGCTCCTTGCCCTCAGAACCGGTGAGAATCGATCCGTGCTTAACGCGCAGCGAAGCGTCGTCCAAATCGATTTCATCGAGCAAACGAACAACGAAAATATTATGGTCCGGAAATTCCATCAGAAATTTGGTTGCGGCTTCATCTCTGTCGACACCTTCTGATATAAAAGTGGAAGCTCTAAGGTAATGATCTTTGAAAAAAGGCAGAGGCGCGATCACACGAATCGAGGGATCTAGTTCCAGGGCCGCTTTTACGACCCACTGGTCTGCGCCCGGCGCCAATGAAGAAAGCAGAATGATCGGCGTATTCTTCAGGTTAAGTCCTGGGCCAAGGCTCTCATCAATGTTCTGATGACCGTGGTTGCAGGGCGAAGCGCGCAGCCATGCAAATATTCGTTTGACTTCGGCGTTGACACGATCCTGATAAGCTGGGTCAAGGTCCATGTGCCCGGTGACACCAACGACGAAAGCAGGTTTAAAAAGCTCTTTTTCTGAAGGGTTGTCGGCGAACGTCATCGAGCGGCCCGATCGTCATTCGCCTGGCGGCGAAATCGGCCTATCAATGAATCAGAGACCAGGACCAAATACAAGAAAGAGGATTGGCTGCCCTTCTGCAAAATGAGAATCCGAGCCATCGACCATGTCACATGGAAAAGGGGGCGATTAGTCGTATTTATTAAGCATGCCGATCTGACCCATGAGGGTCGCTTCCTGGTGGCCGTCACCAGAGAGTTGTAGAAATCGAACCGGCTTTTCATAAATCGCAAGAACGATGCAGCCGTTGTCGCTGCTTACCTTATGTTGCGTACCTGGCGGATTGATGATCAAAGTGCCCGTTCCAAACACTTCATTCCCCATCCGTTGAGAGCCGGCCAGAATGATAATGTGCTCGTACCCAATGTGTACATGAAGTGGCACTTCGCCCCCAGCTCGATATCGGATGAGTGCAGCAATGGGACCTGTGATGCCGTCTCCATAAAGTCGGTGTATCTCCACGCCTTCCCGATAAGGCTGCCACGCGATGTGCCCTTGTATGTCAGGTAAATTAAATAGGTCTTTTAAAGTTTGTGGCTCGACGGAAGCTTCAGCGTCCATGAAAGAAGAGGATGCGCCACTATTATGAGATCGCCGCCAGGAAAGCGTCCGAGTTTGCAACTGCACCAAACACGCCACCCTGCATTTTGATCATCTCAAGTGCAGCGAGATAATTCCGAGAATCGGTTGCGCCAGTACAATCCGAGAGCAGCAGACATTCATAACCCCGATCGTTAGCTTCGCGCATTGTGGTGTGAACGCATACGTCCGTCGTAATTCCAGCCAGAACGATGTTATCAATTCCTTTCCGTCGCAGAAGCATGTCGAGATCGGTAGCGTAGAATGAGCCTTTACCCGGTTTATCAATCACCGGCTCACCTGCCAAGGGTGCAAGTTCTGGAATGATTTCCCAACCCGGCTCTCCTCGGGTGAGAATGCGCCCACAAGGTCCGGGATCACCGATACCTGCACCAATCCTGCGGCTACGCCATCGTTTGTTCTCGGGAAGATCTGACAAATCTGGACGGTGTCCTTCGCGGGTGTGTATCACGTGAAAATTGCGGCCTCGCGTCGCCTCCAATACGCGCTGGATCGGCCCGATTGGCGCCCGTGTGAGGGAGAGATCATATCCCATTTTATCGACGTATCCGCCTTCCCCGCAAAAATCAATTTGCATATCGATGACGAGAAAGGCGCTGTTTTCAGGCCTCAGATCACCGTTATAGGGCCAGGAATAGGGATCCGCTGCAACGTGGCTCTGCTTCATCTTAAGCTAACAGGATTCCGGTCAATTGGCAGGTTCAGGAATTTCCCCGTGTGATTCCAGAATTGTTATCGGGACAGGTTTCGATAAGGCAAACTTCGAGCACCCAAGCATCACCCCTGCCACAGCCAGATAACTGATCGCAACGACAGGCGTCTGACCAATGCCGATTTTCTCGCCGTGCATAAATCCAAAAAAGGTTAAAACCGCACCGGCCAGCGCGAATGCAGCGGCTTTCAAAAATTTCCTGTCGATGATGAATACACCAATTGCCCCCAGAACAAGTCCCGCCAGAATTGCTCCGCCGCCTAAAACCTCGAGACCACGGTATAGAACGCCGGTTTGGCCCAGCTTGTCGAGGCCGACCGTGCCAACATTCGTACCGACAGCCGCAAGGCTGTTATCAATTTGCATTTTGCCCCATGCCGCTAAATGCGGCGTGAGCGCCAGGATGATTGCAGGCGCATGACTCTTAGGTGTCTCCTGGAATGCTTGTGCCCCGATCAACATGCCGATGTAAAGCAGGATTGGCGAAATCGCCACGACCGGAATGAGCGCCACCATTACGGAGATGATACCAAACCATGATAATAAAATGACCATGACGCCCGTTGCCGCTGAATAACCAATCCTGCCACCCATTGCTTTCCAGCCGGGATGTCCAATGTAAACGGCATTGATGAAAGGATTTCCCATCAAGCATCCAATCAAACTCACGATGCCGTCAGCGGTTAAAACTCGAGTCGTGGGAAAACTGTCGCCGGCCACAGAAGCGCTTTCGACATTATCCATGGCCTCGACCAAGTCATAAATACCGAATGGAATCGCGGTAACGAGGATAATACCAAGGAACTGAAAACCTGAAAAAACGTGGTTCACTGCCGGCAGTGGTATTGAGAAGCCGAAGCTGGAAAATGATTGCCACAGGTTTTCCACCTTCATTCCTCCATATCCAAAGCCGAGCGCAGTCGAACCCCATGCAATAACGCAGCCTACGCCGATAGCGACTAAGCCGGCCGGCATACCGCGAAAATAGCGCACTCCGCCAAACCAGCTCGCGAGAATGATTGCGAAGCAAGTTATACCAATGATCGGCGTCATGAACATCTCCAGGGCTGGACGCATAGAGATGAAAGCGATCGAGACGCCCGCAAGCGTTCCCAAAAGGGCTGCTCGGGGAGTAATGCTGCGTATAAGAGGTGCGATGAAACCGCCCGCCATGAGGACGAAACTCTGAACAAAAACCCACGTCAAGCCTGCTTCCCAACCCTTTACGGGATCGCCGGTCTTCACGGCAATCGGTAACATAATAACGAAAGTAACAACAAACATGTGAGGTACACTGATGCCTGAAGGAAGCGCACAGACATCGCTTCGGCCGGTACGGCTGGCCAGACGATAAGCGAGCCAAGCGTAATAGATCGTACTGAGAAAAAGCATCAGTCCGGTAGCAGGAAGGATACGCCGAAACACGAGGTCATCCGGCATCTTGAGTACGAACCGCAACAAGGTGCTGAGCACGAGCAAGTTGACCAGGATGTTAGTTCCGAAACCGAAAAAAGCGTTCCAATCGCCTGGCGCCCAGAGCGCTGGTTTTTTGTTTGTCATCATCTTTTCCTTAGAGTTATCGACGCATTTTTAGCAAAGACCCGCCCTGGTCAGGGCGGAGAGGGTTCGAGCCGAATCTGATACCCAGCCAAAAATCCCGGTTTGCGCTCTGATCATTTTCAGTCCCACTGCATGAAATTCGGCAAAATAGGACCCGACACAATCCTCCAGGACAAGACAATCGTAACCCCGATCGTTAGCCTCACGCACTGTGGTGTGCACACAGACCTCAGTTGTTACTCCGGTAACAATCAATTTCCGGATACCGCAATTTTGGAGAATCGTCTGAAGGTCGGTTCCGAAAAAAGCGCCCTTCCCCGGTTTATCGATCACCGGCTCACCCGAAAAAGGATGAAGTTCCGGAATAATGTCATGTCCAGGTTCACCGCGAACCAGAATTCGCCCCATCGGGCCGATGTCGCCAATTGTCGTCTGGCTACGGCTACGCTTTTTCTTAGCCGGAGAAAGATCACTCAGATCGGGTCGATGGCCTTCTCGCGTATGAATGACTTTCAATCGGGCCGAACGCCAAGCAGCAAGGAGTTGGCGGTTGGGCTCTATCGTGCAGCGGAGGCGCGAGATATCATTGCCAAGCATTTCGCCAAACCCGCCAGGCTCGAGAAAGTCCCTCTGCATATCGATGATCAAAAGAGCGCTCTGCATCGGGTCAAAATCGAAAGCATAAGGCTCGGCATCAACGCTAACAGTCGAAATCATCTTCTGGGTGTAGGGGATTATTTGGACTTTCGTGTCTTAATGTTGTGCGTAGCGCATGATCTCGACCGCAATCTAAACACCGAAGCAGCTAGATACGTTAGTCAGCATGGGCAATGCCAAGCAATCTCAAGTCGAGGGCGGCGAAAAGACTGCAGTCTGGTATTAGACCAACCCCAACCTTCAATGCCCGATTGTACTCGCCTCAATGCTCATAAAAACCAGACGGGGCTAAGCAATTTAGCCATTTAGAACAATATTCGACACCGTATAATTTACTGCTACGCTCCGGAGTTCGCTCAAACTTGTGATTCAATACGAATAAATGGCGGACTGCT
>JAFAXJ010000675.1 GCA_019241095.1 Verrucomicrobiota bacterium
AGCCAAAAGCGCGGTTTTCGCCAGCCTTGCGGACGGAATCTGTGTTTCAGGAGCAATGACTGGTGAAACTGTGAACATCTCGGATCTGGCCGAAGTAAAGGCAGTCCTGCCGGATGTGCCGGTAATAGCGAATACCGGTGTGAAGAAGGAAAATGTCAGCCAGATCTTATCGGTCGCTGATGGTGTGATAGTCGGTACTAGCCTTAAGCGAGATGGCATTACCTGGAACCCTGTCGATGAGCGACGAGTTTCAGATTTCATGAGAGCGGCAAGAGGATGAATTTCATCGGGGTCGATATCGGAACGACCATGACAAAAAGCGTTCTGGTCAATGATCAAGCGCGCGTCTTAGCCGAAGCTCAGCAGCCCTCCACTCTTTACTCCGAGCATGCAACGTGGGCTGAGCAGGATCCTCATCAATGGTGGGAAAATACCTGCATCGTCATTCGCAAAGTTCTTTCCAATGTGAATGCAGACAGCGTTGCGGCTATCGGTATCAGCGGCATGGTGCCAGCCCTCGTGCTCCTTGATCGTCATGGAAAGCCTCTTCGTAGAAGTATTCAGCAAAATGATGCCAGAACCGAAGTCGAGATTAATGAAATTAAAGCTTGCTTCGACCAGAGCGTTTTTTACGCAAAGACTGGCGGAAGCATAAATCAGCAGATCCTGGCGCCTAAGCTGCGTTGGCTTCGACGTCATGAACCGCGACTGATTTCGCAGATCGACCGGATCCTGGGCTCGTACGATTTTATTAATTTTCGCCTTACAGGAAATCTGAATGTCGAACACAATTGGGCTCTGGAATCGGGTTTCTTTGAACTTAAGAAAGAGTCTTGGGATGCAGAACTGGTCGCGTTGGCTGAAATAAACGACTCGGTTCTGCCGCCGGTGCGGAGATCTGAAGAATTTATTGGAACGGTAACACCTTCTTCATCTATAGAAACGAACCTTCGCGCCGGCACGCCGGTAGTCGCGGGGGTCGCTGATCATGTCGCATCGGCCTTCGCAGCTGGTCTTCAACAAAACGGAGATGTCCTGCTGAAATTCGGAGGCGCTGGAGACATTCTGTATAGTTCAGAGAGCTTGGTCACCGATCGCCGTTTGTTTATCGATTACCATGTGGTGCCGGAGAAGTTTTTGCTGAATGGGTGCATGGCGACTAGTGGCACGCTCCTGAAATGGTTTACGAGCCGTTTTTGCAGTGCGGATGAGAAAGACGCATATTCCCAAAATTCATCTATTTATCAGCTTTTGGATAGCCAAGTAAAAAGGATTCGGGCCGGGAGCGACGGACTGGTGGTTTTACCCTATTTCCTTGGTGAAAAAACACCGCTTCACGATCCTCGTGCCAGGGGAGTCATCCTTGGTTTGGACTTGCATCATGATCGTACCCATGTTTTCAGAGCAATCTTAGAATCAGTTGCTTATGCCTTTCGTCATCATTTCGATATCTTTGCGGAAAGGCACCTGCCTGTTCGGCAGGTATTTGCGTCTGATGGCGGCGCGGCGAGCGACGTTTGGTTGCAAGTTGCGGCCGATGTTTTACAACGACCTGTGTGGCGGGTTTTGGGGCATCCGGGCGCATCGTTGGGAGCCGCGTTTCTTGCCGGGAAAGCGTTCGGAGCTTTCCATTCCTGGGAGCAGGTGACACAGTTCGTCGGTTTCGATCGGCCTTTTGAGCCTCAAGAGAGTCTTAGGGAATTATACGATCGCTACTACCAGATCTATCGAGAGACATATGAAAGTCTCAACTCTGTATTCTCGAAACTGGCCGAGACCCGATCAGGCAACGGATTACCTTCATGAGGCAGCTTGAAAACCTGAATGCATTTGTCACGGGCGCCGGCTCCGGGATAGGACGCGCTATAGCGTTGCAGTTGGCCGAACGCGGAGCCCGGGTGTGGGTGAGCGATCGTTCGATCAGCTTGGCAGAAGCGGTAACGAAAGAGATCTCTGAAAACGGTTTTCAAGCTCTTTCAGCCGAGCTTGACGTGACGCGCGCAAAAGACGTCCTCTCCATGGCGGATCGGGTCTTTGAGACGGATGGACGTCTGGACATTTTAGTTGCAAATGCCGGCGTTTCCTCGATGAACCATTTTCTTGATCTGAGCGAAGAGGAATGGGATTTTAACTTTAACGTAAATAGCAAAGGTACTTTCCTGACGATCCAGAGCTTCGCGCGGCTCATGGTGGCGCAGGATTTTCTTCCGGGTCGTCAGATTCGGGGGAAAATCATTGCAACTGCTTCCATGGCCGCACGTGCTGCAGCGCCTTTACTCGCGCATTACTCTGCTTCTAAATTTGCGGTCGTTGGTCTGATCCAAGCGGTGGCAAAGGAACTCGCAAAACATCGAGTGACTGTGAACGCAGTGAATCCTGGATTCGTCCAAACGAGCATGCAGGAACGTGAGATAGCCTGGGAAGCCGGACTTCGAGGTATCAAAGGCTGCGAGGTAATTAATGAGTATTTAAGCGCCACTCCCCTAGGCCGCCTTGAGCAACCCCAAGATGTGGGGCTGGTTGTCGCTTTTCTTGCTAGTCCGGATTCAGACTTTATGACCGGCGAAGCCTTAGAGGTTAACGGAGGCGCTTGGATTAGCTAACAGACGGAACACCGCGAAGACCCAACAAGCGCGAGATTGCAGGAATTGAGCGACGGCGTGTCTGGTTTACTGTAGGATTTTCGGCACAGTCCGTCGATCGGTTCGGTTTCCGGGCAAATGGACTACAATTTTGCCCGAGACGCGGGCACGGTTTCTGCCCGGACGCGGCACGATGCTTTTGGAGCTGCGATTCAACAAGTTGCTTGCTCTCCGGCGATATCCTCGTTCCAAAGATCCGGTTTGTCCCGAATGAATCGTGACATCAGCTCAATGCAACGTTCGTCGTTCAGGATTTCCACCGAGACACCGTGATCCCGGAGAAACTGTTCATTACCTCCAAACGTTCTGGCTTCACCGATGACGACTCGAGGAATCTTGAATTGAACGATGGTTCCCGCGCACATCATACAAGGCGACAGCGTCGTAAAAAGAGTAGTATTCGCGTAAGATTTCCTGCGCCCGGCGGCTCGGAGACAGTCCATTTCTCCATGTGCAATCGGATCACCTTTTTGGACACGCTGATTGTGTCCCGAAGCAATCAGGTCAGGGCCTTGCATGAGCACACTGCCAATAGGCACCCCTCCTTCATCATAGCTTTTTCTTGCCTGACGTAACGCTTCATTGATGCCGACCAAATCTTCCAGTGACATTCACGTACACTTCGGGGCGCTTGCGCTTGGACTGCAAGCGCAATTTCATCAACTATTTTTCGGTTCGAAGGATCCAGTCGCTTAACGCGTGCACGAATAGGGAAGTGTCAATAGGAGGTTGCCGCGGGTCAAAAATACAAGAAAATGAGTTAAAGGCTTGATTCGATTGTGAGGCCGTCCAAGCATGCAGATTGACTCGTATACTCCGGTGTCTGGAACCTTTCTACTTTGCGAAAAATAAACATGCTTCTTGAGGAATATGCGAATTTGGAGAGAACGGCTGACATTTGATTTCGGCAAATCTTGCGAGCGCTTACGAATTCGATTTGACGGTGAAGAATCAGGCTTGCTCTGGTTTTCCGATCGGAAAGAAGATGAGCCAAGTTGCGGCTCTGGTTTTGTTATTAGATCAACCGCGCGGCAATTAGAGAAGTCCCTGGAACAAAAGGTTTACCAGGTGCGCCAGCGATTTCGAAGCTAACAGGTGCGTTTCAACGTGATCGGGAGCGCATGCTCTTTGGAGCGACACTTTTCACGGAGAGTATTCCAAGGTCTTGATAATGTGCTCCTTAGTAGTCCCTTTGTGCCGAGCGACCGCGAGCAAGACAGCATTGATAGTTTTGACATTGAGCACCGGTTGATCCGGAATGGTGATCTTGTGAATTGAAGGCTGATGTGTGCGCAATTGAAAGTGCAACCCTTCCTGGGCGTGCTCAACGTAATTCCAGTGCGCACACAGGCTGCGGATCAGATCTTTTCCTGACAGATCTTTAAGCGACTTCACGCCAGAACAGAAATTTCTGCCACCATTTTGTCGAGGTGAATCGTGAGCTTGTGATGGTTCTCACCTTGAAAATGGGCGCGGACCGCTTCTTCAACATTATTTTTCAAATGCCTGAAATTTGTGCCTTCCGTAAATATATCCTCGCTTGAACACGTTGCTGTCCAACTGTGATCCTCTTCTTCAGAGATCTCGAAAACCAAGAATTTACGCACCATATTATTGCCCCCCTGATAGCATCTCTAATATCTCTCAAATGTTACTGCCGATAGCCAGCAAGACAAGTACTGTCTAATCTGGCAGAAGGTGCGCGTGTAGAATCGAACTTCGAGTCTCAACTGACCTTACTGAGTGTAAATCGCATGAGAAAAACAGCTCGTCTTGTCCAAGTGGGTTTAGGGGTATGGGGTCGCAACTGGGCCTCGAAAATGGTTCCTAAGGTAAGCTTGGCCGAAACTGTGGCGTGGGTTGATGGAATCACTGCCGTCCGGGATATGGCTATCAAAGAGCTCGCACTCGATCCGAAACGATGCTTTAGCTCGTTACCTGAGGCTTTGAAGAGCTACGCTGCTGATGGTGTCATTGGAATCGTTCCACTTTCAGCTCACGCCGATGTTGTCAGGTCTGCGATCCAGGCGCAAAAACACGTATTGATTGAAAAGCCGTTTGCTCCTGGCACAAAGATAGCTCAGGAGTTAGTTGCGGAATCGGCAGAGCAGGGTGTGATTTGTCACGTTAGCCAGAATTATCGTTTCTTTCCGGCCCCGAGGAAAGCATTAGAATTGATTCGAGAAGGGTATCTTGGTCGTTTATGGAGTCTCGATGTAGAGTTTCAAAGATACGCGCCGGGAATAGGATATCGATATTACGACTTGCCGAATCCCATTCTGGCGGACATGTCGATACACCATTATGATCTAATTCGGATGGTGCTTGGACGGGAGCCGAACAGAGTCATATGCCGTACCTGGAATGTGCCTGGCAGCCCGTTCAAATTTCATCCGTGTTGTGCCGCGTTGATGCAGTTTGGCGATATACCGGTGACCTATCGCGGAAACTGGATGTCACAAGGCGAACCAACCCCTTGGGCGGGCCACTGGCGTCTCGACTTTGATGAGGGGCAATTGCGTTTTACCAGTAGAGTGGATGCGGATATGAGTGCGGACGCGGATCGAGTGTGGATGAAGAAGAGGGGCGAAACTGAGAAACCGATCCCGCTAGAGACAGATAATTTGTTAGGCAGAGTTGGGACTACTGATGCTTTCTGCAAGGCAATACTCGGTTTACCAGTTCCACAATTCGCAGCAACAGCTACCGATAATGTGCTCAGCATACGTTTGATGGAAGCGATGATCCAGTCTGCTGAGTCGGGTGGCAGTGCCGTAGATCTCTAGCAGGATGAATATGCAACCCTTTATCGAGGGATAGCACACTTTCCTCATACGGCCCGCCCGTCAGAGCCAAGAAATGCAGGGCTGGGAAGTCGGGCTGATCAGGGCACTTAAAAACTTGGTTCGCAGCGCGGCGCCAGGATTTGCTGTTCACGGTGCTTCGGCCTGACTAACTAAAGAAAAAGCTTTATAGACAACTTGCGACAAATCTGAGGAAAGACCCTTGATGTTCATCAGGAGACTAGCGCGACAGAGCCTTGCCCTCAAGGGCGGAGAGCTTCTTTTCGAGAAAAGAGCGTTCGGCTGCTATATTGGTCAGGGAAATTGCTCTTCGAAAATGGCCAGCAGCCGTTTCAAGATTGTCTAGCTGGGCTTCAAAGTCCCCGAGAATGGCATAAAGCAGATAATAGGAATTCAAAAATCGCCACCCTGTAATGGATGTCACTGCTGCAATACCTGCGGCAGGACCATGAATTTGGCCAATCGCAACAGCGCGGTTTAATGCGACCACCGGATTATCGTCGATTTGAATGTATTGATCATACAAACCAAGGATCCGCTCCCAATCCGTTGATTCATAATCACTCGCACTACAATGATATGCCGCAATTGCAGCCTGTAAGTGATAACGCGTAATCTCATTGCCCGTGGCAGCTTTTCCAAGGTGCAACATGCCTTTATTGATCATCTGCCGGTTCCACCGCTCCCTGTCCTGCTCCTTCAGACGAAGTATATGGCCTTCTCCGTCCAGCCGAGTTGCTAAACGTGCTCCATTAAATAGCATGAGAGCTAACAGAGCATGAGTCTTGGGTTGGTTTGTTATCGGATGATTCGCTAACACCACTGCCAAGTGGATAGCTTCGTAGCAAAGTTCCTCTTTGATAAGACTCTTGCCAGTGGAGGCTTTGTATCCTTCATTAAACAACAGGTACAAAGTTTGCAGGACGCCGTCGAGACGTGTCGAGAGCTCTTCACCAACTGGTATCTCAAAAGGTATACCGAGTTCCCGGATCCTATTTCTAGCGCGCGTCAATCTTTTCGCGATTGCGGCTTCAGTCGTCAGGAATGCTTTTGCAATCTCTCCGGAACCAAACCCGCAAAGGGTTTTTAGTGCCAAGGCGATTTGTGCCTCTTGTTGGACAAGGGGATGACAACAGGTAAAAATCAATCGAAGACGGTCATCTTTGATTTCATTGTCAAATGGAATGTCTGATATCGCGTTTGGAGGCCGCTGTTCGATAGAAGCAGCGATTGCGGCCTGTTTGTCCCGAAAACGTCCTTCTCGCCGGATAGTATCCACAGCCAAATTTTTGGCGGTCTGGGTGATCCAAGCAGCAGGATTCTTTGGAATGCCATAGTATGGCCAAGTCTGTAACGCACTGACCAAAGCTTCTTGCACCACATCCTCAGCGAGCTGAAGACGTTCTATGCCGAAAATTCTTGTCAAAACAGAAACAAGCTTTCCGGACTCTTCACGAAAAAGATGGTCTGCGAGTCTAAGGATCTCTCCGGCCGCCTGCGGCGGTTCGTGAAATGTGTTCAAATGCTAAGCGCCTGCGACAATTGCACATTCATACGTTCCAGCACAGAACATATTTCAGCAATTTGGCGGACCTCAATCGTCGCCCCAAGACTCAGGATTGGGCACTCTTTAGCGATCGCCACCGCTTCGTCCTGGCCGCTGACTTGAAGTAAAAAATAACCTCCAACAGCTTCTTTAGCTTCGGCAAAAGGTCCGTCAGCCACGCTGTTGCCGCCTTTTCCGGAAACTATTTTCCCTTCGTTCACAAGTGGCTGGGCAGCTTTCACAATATTCCGCTGTTTCAGTCCATCGTGCCAAGAGACAAATTGATTCATCACCTCTTGGATCTCTTCCGGAGAAAGCCGGGTATCCCAGTCAGTTCCACGGATGAGAAGTAAATATTCTGCGGTCGGGTTTTGAGTATTCATTGATATATTCTCCTTCCAATTCGACGAATAATGAATATCGAGCAGGACGCCTCAGACGAAATTTCCTATGGAAATCTCTGGTTCGACGGAACGGACCAGATTGATCACCCCTGAAAGCAACGTGGCCTGAACTTAACTCATTGCCCAATACTATTGAGGCATTTTAATTCGCACCATAATTTCGTTCCGACGCAGCGTTTCCGGCATCCAGGGTGGATCGAAATAGGCTGCCACAGGCTCCCCCTCCGCGCGGCAATCGTTCATTCTCAACCAATCTCCTAGTTTCTGAAACGCACTCTGCTCATTTGCAATGCTCATCGGTCCTGTGTAGCGGTAAGCGGCAAATGTTCCGCCCGGGCGCTTGTCGATAAGGACGCTATCTTCTGTCGGTCTCAAAGCCTGTTGCGATTCATTCGATTCCGGCATAATGAAGCACATCGTTTCACGCCCTAAACCTTCCATCAGAACCGGCGTGGTCATAGCAATTTTCTCGCTTACAGAGTTTGCACCTTGAATGAATTGGAACAGCCGGTTGAAAGCAGTGTCGGCTTCTCCCTTCATAGCGGTTTTGGCGACCTTTAAGGCTGGATATTCTCTGATTTCAAACGGCCCATCTTTGCGGCGGACTGAATATTTCACGGTATGAGTGAAGAACCGCGAATTTTTGAA
>JAFAXJ010000469.1 GCA_019241095.1 Verrucomicrobiota bacterium
TAGGCGAGTTTTTTTCCGACACTTGGCCAAGTTCAAGACAGCAAAAACCTGCTTGCACCCGACCACCGGACGACCACAGTTCGAACTTCTCGGCTTTGCTGGTCGCCTTCCTGATTAGGTTCCGATTTTTCTCCGAATTGCGCCCGCAAAGTCAGATTGACGCAAAAATGCAACTCGCGATCTAGAATTTTGGGATGAAAGATCAACCTTTTCGATGGGCAGCCGGCATTGAAGGCTCAACGATTCCTCACCTCGGGATTGATGAATATGTTTGGACTCAACACGATAAGTTTTGGAGGCAAGACTTCGAATTGGCTGCAAGCGGTTTGGGCATTCAATGGCTCCGTTATTCCATGCCTTGGCATGTTCTGGAGCCCGCTCCCGGAGAATTTATCTGGACCTGGGCGGAAGAAAGATTCGACTACGCCACGGAACTAGGCCTTAAGCTGATCATCGACCTTGTTCACTTTGGAGTTCCTCTCTGGCTACCTGAAGCGTTTGCTGACGTAGACTTCCCGGTTGCGCTCGAGCTTTTCGCAGAACGATTCGGCAATCATTTCAGAGATTGTCCGGCTGTTCACACGATTTGTCCCATCAACGAGCCGTTAACAACGGCTTACTTCTGCGGCGATGCCGGACTTTGGCCGCCACACGGGCATGGTTTACACGACTATTGCGTTTTGCTGACCAGGCTCGCACAAGCGTTCTGCAGAGCGACTCGTAAACTGCGCTTAACCATGCCCAATGTAGAAATCATGGTTTGTGATTCCTTGGAAGTCGCTACCACCTCCGAACCGAACTCGAGCGAGAAAACAAGCCCATTCTTGACAGAATCACTGGTGGCTGACGTTGAGCGAAGAATGCTCAGGAGACACATCGTCATGGACCTGATTTTAGGACGCGTCAACGATTCTCACCCTCTTCACCATTGGCTCATACAAAATGGGTTCACTGAATTTGACCTGCAATGGCTGGCGCGGAATCGCCAAGACATCGATGTGATCGGGTTGGATTACTACAACCACACAGAAGTAGAAATTTACACCAGCAAAGAAGGATATTATCGACAAAGGACTGCGACAAAACCGCTTGGTCTGTATCGCGCTGCCCAGGATTACTGGAGACGGTACAACGTGCCTTTCATGATTACCGAAACGAGTGCTACCGGGTCTGAGATAGCTAAGCGTAAATGGTTTTTGAAGTGCATTGATGACGTAAAACATCTGAGAGCCGATGGATTCCCCTGTATCGGGTTCACCTGGTGGCCCCTGTTTGACCATTTAGACTGGGATGGTGCGATGCTGCATCAAACCGGGCACATTCACCCGGTGGGCATCTATACCCTGCAAAGACTCGAGGATGGCACACTTGAGAGGGTCGCGACCTCTTTCACTGAAGTTTTTTGCGCAACAGTAAAAAATGGGGCACAAACAGCAGGCGCGCTTAGCCAGAGTTTTGCGCTCCAGGCAACCTCTGAGTACCAAACAAGCGTGCCGATATCTCTCGCTTCCAAGCCGCCTTCATTCGTCTTTTTTTCCCACTCTCGGTGGTCGGGATCATGGAAGAGAATGCACCACCTTGCGTCGATACTGCAATCGCGACACCCGGTTCTCTATATAGACCTGCAGTGGGGTTTTGATATAGAAAAACCGGCCGTTCAGCTTCGGCATATTTCGAACAATCTCGATCATTTAAACCTGCATCTGCCTTTTTCGTTTCGCAACATGCCGACAGAAAGCAATGCAGCAATTCAGACGCTAGTTACGGGCGCTTTGCGCAATTATCCATTATCGAAACCGGCCTTTTGGACGGATGAAGATCAAGGTTTATCACTTTTTCGCGAGATCATCTCTCCCAAAATCACGATCTATGATTGTGCTTACCCGATTAATAAGCCGAATCTGCAGCAGATCAGGTCAAAGGTGGACCTTGTCGTGTACCGGAGCAAGCGTTTAGCACAAAAACAGGGCAGCCTGATGAAAAATTGGACTCTACTTCCCGACGGGGTGGAAATATCGAATTTTTCCAATGGCATGAAAGCAAGTATTCCCTTCGATGTCGCTTTCATTCGAAAACCGGTTGTGGCTTTTTTCGGCACTGCTGACGACCGTCTTGATCTGAAACTTATGGCTGCGCTGGTTGGGGAGACTCTGCACTTTAATATGGTGATGATTGGCCCCGTCGAGAAAATATCGCCCGAATCGTTGCCGAGGCATGGCAGTGTATTCTGGATTGGACCTCGAGATTACAGCCGTCTGGGCCAATATGCAGCCCAAGTTGACCTCTGGATACTGCCCTATCGCCGGACCGAAAAACTTGAATATTATATCCCCAAAAAATTACCTGAGTATCTGGTCACTGGGCGCCCCGTCGTTTCGACTGATCTTCCCGAAATAGTCAATCTTTATGGCGGATTGATCGAGATCGCACAAAGCCGGGACGGATTCATCTCTCATTGTCATCGACTCCTCGCTGAGCCAAACTTGGCTGGGAGAAAACAAATTGCGGAATCTGTTGCGCAGCGATCGTGGGAGACCGTTGCGCTCGAGCTTGAAGAACTCGTTTCAGAGTTAGTTTGGTAACGCTTGTGAGCGCGTAGCGGGCGCTCATTACAACTCTTCCACGTTAGCGCTTCCACGGTGAACCCCTGTTAAAGGAAAATTTTCGTTGCGACAGGCTCGGAATTCCTGACAATTGGGTGTCATGGCCGAGAGTACAAGAGAACCGTTTCTTGATTTACCGGAAGAGAATTCACAGTCGACCGAAATGCTCGATTCTCAAGTTCAACGGGCACAGGAACAACTGATTCAACTCAAACGCCAGCAGGAGGCGATAGAAAAACAGAAGCGGGAGTTGGAAGAACTCAGCCGGCGGCAGGAAGAACTTGAGAAAGGTCGCGCCGATATGATCGAAAAGCTAAGCCGTTCGCTAGTTATTATTGAGCGGGAAACTTATGAAGCAGAGAAACGGGTTGAACAATTGCGAGGTACCAGTGGTTCTTTTGCTCAGCATCTCCAAGTTCTTGAAAGCATTAATCCTAAGAGCTGGAATAATGCCGACCTGCACAAGGAATTGGCAAAGGCTTTAAGTTCAGTCGACGATGCTCGAGGAGAGTTCCAAAAGTCTCTCACGAAGATTAATGCCAAAGCGGAAGAAGAAGTAATTGATTTAACGCCGGCGGTAAGTGAGCCGTTATATCCGGTTCGAGAAGATGCTCGATTTCTGGTGTGGCTAAAGCGCGGCTTTGCGTTTACCCTTCCACTTTTGATAATGGCTCTAGTGGTACTCCTCGTACTCTTATTTGCTCGCCCATAAAACTTCACAATGGGACAGAAACGTTTCACTGGTTCTCCGATTACCGCAAAGAAGGATGAATTGGCAAAGCAGGAAGAGACTTTGCGACGCAAGATGGAAGAACTACAACGCGAAATCGATGAAGCGCCGAAACTCGCCCAGGCCGAACGAGAGCGCATGCACGAGGAAAGGATTCTGCGGGCGCACACGAAACGCAGCGCTTTTGACTCGGCCGATATTCTCCAGGACGCTCGCCATTCTGAAGACTTGTTCGATGCGCGGCCGCGCCGGCCGCGTCGGGCTCAGCGCCGCCAAGCCAGGATTCGACTTTTGGTGTCAGGCCTTGCAGTACTGATTCTTGCCGCCCTCGTTGTGCTTCTGGCAATTCACATGTTCACTCGCCTGTGATGTCCGGGTTTCGCTTTCAGCTGTATCGGCGCTGATCTGCGTCTCTAAAAATTGACTCTGATCCGATCAGCTCCTAATCTTTGCCATGGGTTCACCCAACTTTGACGTTCAATACTTGGCGGAACTTGCCCGCATCGGCATTACACCAGAAGAGATTCAGACTTTCCAAGTTCAGCTGGCAAACGTCCTTGAGCATGTGGGCAAGTTGAAAGAGGTGGAGCTTGCCGAGGTCGAACCTACGGCCCATAGCATTCCAATCTATAACGTATTTCGCGAAGACGTTCCTACGGGGAGCCTGGAACGCGGGTTGGCTTTGTCTAACGCTCCCCGACAAGGGCAAAACCTTTTTCTAGTCACTAAAGTTGTGGAGTAAATAGTGGAGATTCACTCTCTCACCGTTCACAAGCTGCGAGACCTTCTCCGTTCTCGTCAAATCTCTCCACGAGAGGCATTGCAAGCACTCGTCGATCGAATTGAGGCTGTCGACGGGTTAGTGCACGGTTATTTATCCTACGATCTGGATCGAGCCTTGAGCGAAGCAGAAAGGATTGATGTCAGCCTGCCTCTCGGGGGTGTGCCGATCGCAATCAAGGATGTTATCAATGTGAAGGGTCATCCGTGCGGCTGTGCTTCGAAGATTTTGACCGGCTATTACGCTCCGTACGACGCAACAATCATCAGCAACATTCGCGCAGCAGGGGGCTTACCGTTCGGCCGCTTGAACATGGACGAATTTGCGATGGGATCTTCAACCGAAAATTCCGCCTATGGTCCTACGAGAAATCCGTGGGATCTTTCGCGGATTCCAGGTGGCTCGAGCGGTGGTTCCGCTGCGGTGGTAGCTGCCGACGAAGCATTCATTGCGCTCGGCTCAGATACCGGCGGTTCCATACGCCAGCCAGCCGCTCTGTGCGGCTGCGTCGGGCTCAAGCCTACCTACGGTCGCGTGTCGCGCTATGGGTTGGTAGCGTTCGCTTCTTCCCTCGACCAGATTGGTCCTCTTAGCAAAGACGTTCGCGATGCTGCGCTATTAATGAACGTCATCTCTGGTAGTGACAAAAACGATTCCACAGCCTTGAACGCCCCAGTGCCAGACTTCACCGCAAACCTAGACAAAGGTGTAAAAGGTCTCCGACTCGGAATCCCGAAAGAAT
>JAFAXJ010000251.1 GCA_019241095.1 Verrucomicrobiota bacterium
AAGATTCGCGCGGGAACATTAGAAACAACGATCACTGGAAGGACCCAACTGAAAAACAGTCGAACCAAACCTTTGAAGACCACGTCCGGATATCGCGCTAAGCCTATCACATTGTAATAGCCCCAAATCAATCCTTGGGCTTTGACAGTCCAGAAACTGACTGTAGCCAACCCAAACATGATCGCATAATGAATGGTGATTCCCAGTAGGATGGCGGCCAAGTACAAAACGATGTGGCCCAAGCCTGGTACCACATGTAAGCGGTACAAAGAGTAAATAACGGTCGCTGTTCCCACGGAAGCGTTCACAAGGCAATCCAAATTAAAATGCCTGAACGAGGTCAGAAATTGGCCGTCGATCGGTTGAAGAAGATAGAAGTCGAGTTTGCCCGTACGCACCAGTTCCGGAAGGTTTGTGAGATTGGTGTAACAAAAAGTTTGAAATAGCTGGCTGATTATCTGGTGCGTGCCTACGAGCAACACCATTTGCCACTTCGTCCAATCCCCGATTTGGCCGACCTGATTAAAAAGCACCTCAATGAAAGCCAGTTGGCCAACGAACCAGAGTGAATCAACGACCATCCACAAAACAAAATTGAGTTTGAAGTTCATCTCTCGCACGAGAGAATTTCTTACCATGATCGAGTACACAGCCAGGTACTTCGTTGAAGGTAGTGACATGGAGTGGCCTAAATATCGCACGCGTGACGTTTTCCAGCCGGTCCGTTATCGACCTGGTTAAACTGACACCACAGGCCGGGGCTGTCCGAGCTTGGAGGAGATCTGGCAAGAGTTTTCCTCTTTCTTCTTACCAGACCGTAACGTCTCTGCTAGACAGTCCGGCAGAACTCTTCGAACCGGTCCATCCCTTTTTTGATTACATCGAGACCGGTTGCGTAACTAAACCGCACAGTTCGGTCGTCACCAAAGGCCACACCGGGAACTACGGCGACGTTGGCTTTGCTGAGCAAGCGATCCGCAAAATTCTGGGATGAGAGTCCGAGTTTGCTTACGTTTGCTAGCACGTAGAATGCACCGTCCGGACGAACTACACTGATATTTGGCATCTTTGAAAAACGGTCGAGCATGTATTCTCGCCGGAGATTGAATTCGTCCCGCATATCGGTGACTGATTGTTGTTCCCCTTTTAGCGCTGCTAGACCGCCCTTCTGAGCAAACGAGCAAGCATTTGACGTAATGTGGCTCTGGATAGAATCAACCGCGCGCGCTATCGCTTCGGGTGCGCCAAGATAACCAAGACGCCAACCAGTCATGGCGTAAGCTTTGCTGAAGCCGTTCACTGTGATGGTCAAGTTGTAAGCGTCCGGACCGACTGCGCCGATACTGAAGTGCTCAGCACCGTCATACACCAGCTTTTCATAAATCTCGTCGGACAGGATGAGGATCTCCTCTTCAGCTGCGACCGCTGCTATCATCTCTAATTCGGATCGGCTATAGACCGACCCCGTAGGGTTGCCGGGAGTATTGATGATGATCATTTTTGTGCGAGGAGTCATCGCATTTTCAAACTCTTCGGCCGTGATCTTCCAATGATTCTCCTCCTTGGTTTGCACAAAGACCGGCTCTGCGCCTGCCAACCGCACCATCTCAGGATAGCTTAGCCAATAGGGCGCTGGAATGATAACTTCATCGCCGGGCTGGCAAGTAGCCAGAATCGCGTTGTAGCAGGCGTGTTTCGCTCCGTTACTGACGATGATTTGAGAAGGTTTATATTCCAAGTCGTTATCGTTAAAGAGCTTATCTACGATTGCCTGCCGCAGTTCGGGTATACCCGAACTGGGGGTGTACTTGGTAAATCCAGCCTCAAGAGCCGCAATTGCAGCCGCCTTTACGTGTTCAGGGGTGTCGAAATCCGGTTCGCCTGCACCGAAGCTGCAGATATCGATGCCCTCTGATTTCATGGCTTTCGCTTTGCTGTCGATAGAGAGTGAAAGCGAAGGGGTAAGACTTGTGGCACGAGAGGAAAGTTGCATAAAACGGTACTGAGGACTATATGGCGTGCCCTACGTTTTCAACCTGGATTTCCGGGTTTTCTCACTAGAAGCGTTACCCATTTTCCTCTGGTCCTCTGATGTAAGAGAAGGCCCTTAAGCTCCTGAACGGCGCCGATCACGGTTTGTAGCTGGTCTCGCATGATGCCGGAAATAATAAGGTGGCCTCCGCTGCTAATATGTGCCCACACCCTGCACGCCGCACAACAAAACAGGTGACTGTAAAGATTGGCGGCTACGAAATCGTACGATCGAGCAGCTCGGTGCAGCAAAGCGTCGGCGACAAAGAATTCAACATTTGAGATTTTATTCAGGCGAGCATTCTCTCGAGCTACCTGAATTGAGGTTGGGTCGGAATCGAAAGCAGCAACAGGGTTGGCTCCTAGCCGATGCGCCGCAAAAGCGAGTATGCCGGTTCCAGTTCCTACGTCGAGAAAACTCCAAGAATTGTGTCGAGGTGCGACATCAACCAACATTCGCAAGCATGCTGAGGTGGTCGCATGTTCCCCGGTTCCGAAAGCCATGCCCGCAGGAACATACAAGGTTCTTGGATGGAGCGGGCTGAGCGGTGCAGTATTCGAAATCCGGAATCGACCTCGGATAGAAATAGGCTGCCTTTGAACGATGCTTCTGGCCCAATCTGCTTGAGACTTGTGCAGATCACGAGTTTGGCCGCCAAAGTGTTGAGTCAAATACTTCGATTGCTCACTGGTCACATCGAAAATTTCCAATTTGATCCGGTTTGAGTCTGGAAAGTGTGTGATGACGAGGCGTTCTGGACCGATACACGCCAGACGGTCCGGCCACGTATCTTCAAGGCGGACACTACTGAGCTTTCGCCAGACCAACATTTCGATCAATTGAAAATTGCCTCGCGATGACGAAGCAGAGCGGCAAACAGATTCGCGAAAGCTTTCGCGGAAACTTCCCATGAAAGGTCAAAATCATGGGCTCGTTGAACCAGGTTATTCCATTGTGCTTTGTGCTGAAAAAGCTCATTGGCTCGGCATATGGAATCCCATAATCCCTCCCAAGTAGGTTTCTGGTAAATGAAGCCGAACCCCTGGTCAGAATCATAATCCGAAACAATCTGATGGATACCGTTCAGATAGCTCACGATCGGAATTGTTCCGTATCGTAAGGCAGACAATACCGTCAACCCGCGGGCGCCTAGTGATGATGGAAACAAGGCCAGGTCCGCAGCGGCGAGTGCGAGATGACGAACCAGTTTTTCCGGATTTGGATCGTAAACAAAATGTCCGGCATATTGGCGTTCGGCCGTCAGAGCGCTTTTCAGGCCAACTACTCCTACGTCTCCCATTACACACAATGAGGCGTTAGCTGCAGGAATTAACGGAATGATTGGCTCGATAGACTCAAAAGCATCGGTGTCCTCAGGGTCAATTGGTAAACTGAGCAGCAAACCCTCAGTATTCATGGAAAGGCGGGCGGCCAAGGCGGACCGGGCGTCGGCTTTCGCAGCAATAATGCCGTTCTTTGTTGGTCTTGTCAGCTCCGGAATATTGCTGCTGGTATAATCTATGCCATGCGGAATTCCGAAAAGATGAAATCGATTTTCCTGGAGAACCTTATCCAGACCTGAGCCATGTTGTGGAGTGAGGGCTTGAGCGACATCGGCCTCTCCTGGCATGGTCACTGCGTCGGCGAACAAGATCCCTCCCTTTAGGAAATTCAACCTGCCATAAAATTCTACGCCACTCGCGCCAAAAAACGTTCCTGGTAGATTTGTCAGCGCAAAATCAAAGCTCCAAAAGGAGCCCTGCTGCGTAAGATCGTGAATGGTTAGAACGGTTTTAAACGGCAAAATTCGTTCTCGAACGAAAACAGGCACGAGAGCGCTCGTCCAATCATGGCAGTGGATGATCTCAGGCTGCCTTGGCAGGCGATTGACTAGCTCGATGACAGCCTTCGAAAAAAAAATGAATCTCTCGGCGTTATCTTCGTACGGTCGTTCCTCTCCCGAATAGATACCGCTGCGATCATAGTACTCGTCGCGCCGAATGAAAAAAGTCTGAATGCCATCGTGGATTGTCTCGAGCACGTCGCCAGTGACCTTTTTTGAACCGAGATTAATACCGAACTCTATTTCCGCCTGTTTTGTTTGAAAGCTGCCTTCACGGACGGAGCGAAAAAAAGGCATAACAATGGTGATGTCATGTCCAAGTCTTGTTAACTCAAGGGCCAGAGTTCGGATCTGGTCTCCAAGATCTCCGGTTTTAGCGAACGGGGCGAATTCGCAGGTTGCCATCAAAATCTTCATGCGGATGCATTCTAAAGCAGGGTTTACTTGGCGGGATACCAAATTTTTTGCCGGGACTCGGTTGCAAATGGATTCTTTGTGCTACCGCCTGTGTATCGAGATGGAATCTTAATCCAAAATTCGGAACTACCCTTGCAATACATTTCTTATTTGCGCAGAAGTTGATTCTCGGCTCACATTAGCCGTTCTAAGTGTGACACGATTAACAAAGCCTTTTTTTCGGTTGAGTTGTAGAAACCTTTTGTATGAAAGGGTCTTGTCAAAGGGTTGCTACTTGCTAATGTGCGGCATCTTTGCTCGAGAGCTATGACATTGGGCTCGCTTTTATCGGTAGACCAGATCATCCCTGAAATGAAGGCGACCGAAAGATGGTCTGCTATTGTTGAGCTCTTAGATCTTTTGGTGGGAAAAGGGCGGGTACATGCGAGAGATCGCGATTCTATTTTAGGGGCTTTGCGGCAACGCGAAGAGACTATGAGCACCGGAATCGGCTTTGGAATTGCGATACCGCACGCTTCATCTACAAGGGTGAGTGAAGTCGTTGCAGCCTTTGGCAGGTCTTCAACCGGCATTGAGTTTGACTCACTCGATAACTCGCCGGTGAAATTCATCGTCTTGTTTGTTGTTCCAAAAGATCAATTCCAAGTTCATCTGCGCACGCTTGCCGCCATTGCAAAATTTTTGAATGACAAGTCAGTCCGCGAACAACTCGGGAAAGCAGGGTCCGCCGGGGAGATTCTTGCTATTTTTGAAAACAAGGTTCCTCGTCCCCAACCAAGCTAACCTTCTTTTCTGAAAGCTGTCCATTGCGCGGGGTCTAGGGTCATAGCGCAAATGAAGTTTCTCCCACCTGATCACTCTATGTGAGTCACTGCAAACGAGAGGACTCGCTTTCCCAGTAACTCTCGTTTTGCAAGTCGCTGCCCGATCGCATGGCCACAATAGCTAATACTTTACAACATCATTTAACAGGAGCTCTAAGAGAAGCCGGCATTTGCTCGGAGCTTGTTCCGGAGGTCACTGCTACAACTGATTGGCGGCACGGTGATTACCAAACGAACATTGCGATGCTGCTAGGGAAACGCCTTCAGCGGAATCCCCGCGAAATTGCTCAGCAAATTGTTTCTGCTCTTGAGGTAGAGGAGATTTCGCCCAGTCCCGAAATAGCCGGCGCT
>JAFAXJ010000341.1 GCA_019241095.1 Verrucomicrobiota bacterium
CCAATGAGGTAAATGTCGCTTCGTAACTTGCTTCGATCATCTTTGGAGAAATCTTTGAAAGTGGATTTCCCTTGCATACCTTGAATAAGCTCGTGATTGACCGTTGCGATCGCCGGCCAAGTCCTCTCGTCCGATCGTCCATTAGTCTTGAGAAAGTCCGAAAGATGATCTCTTCCGTCCTGAACCGGCATGGATTTGCCGCCCGATTTCCGATCGAGAATTTGGCCAGCATCTTTCGCATTTTGAATCAGCTGTTGAAAGCTGTTTGTGTCTGCGCCGAGGTTGAGTGCGAAAGTACCTGGCAGCATTCCTACCAGAATCAGCACGATCAGCCCCATCCCTTTCTGGCCGTCGTTGGACCCGTGTGCAAAACTTACGCCGGTACAGGTCAATACCAATAAAGAACGTATCCACCAAGGTGGTGTTTTCTTCTTATCGGCTGGCACAAAAAGTTCCTTTCCGTTTTTTTGGCGGATGAAAAATGCCCTTGCTAGGAGAAGTAGCAACGCCGAACAGACGAACCCAACAACCGGCGACAACAATAACGACGAGAATACTTCCTGAGTCTTGCCCCAGTTTACACCCTCTCCGAATACGTGCCCGGGAGTCATGAGAGAATTGGCTAAACCGACACCCATAATGGAGCCGATTAAGGTGTGGGAGCTGGAAGTAGGCAGCCCAAGGTACCAGGTACCGAGATTCCAGATGATCGCCGAAATAAGGAGCGAAAATACCATTGAAAACCCTGCCGCCGATCCGACGTTGAGAACAAGTTCGACGGGGAGCAATGCCACGATTGAAAACGCGACCGCGCCGCTTGAGGTAAGAACTCCTATCAGATTCCAGATCCCGGACCAGATTACGGCTATCCAGGGACGTAATGAATGAGTGTAAATCACGGTTGCCACCGCGTTGGCGGTGTCGTGAAAGCCGTTTACGCATTCAAATAATAAGGCCAGGGCAAGTGCGAGTATTAAGAATGTGCCGTTGCTGAAGGTGAGCGTATCCCCGAAGAGGTTCATAATAGCAGGTGTTTGATCCGCACGGCAAACAGCAGGCTCGGCAACTCAGAGTCAATCGAGCCACTGTGACAATTTCGCCATATCAGGTGTTTGTTTCAGGGGAGCTGGTTGTCGTCTTCTAGATCAGATAATATCGTGCCGCCAGAGTGATCTTGCAGCGCTCTGGGGATGCTGACTGCTGAGAAATTCCTGGTGATAGCTTCACAGTTATGCAAGCTGGCTGGGGTGTCCGGTCTGGTCTGTTCTAGTACTGGTATAATTTTACTCCAAAAGCGAACAGAATTGGCGTCAAACCGGAACCAATCTTTATGAGTCAACTGAAAAACAGAATACAAATTATGAAGGCAGCAGTCATCGGGCTCGGCCTTTCGGCTTTAACACTTAATGCTATGGCAACACTTAAAACCGACACAATCAAGTACACACAAAACGGCACAAACCTGATCGGATACCTTGCTTATGATAACGAGTTGACGGCCAAGGGCAAAGTGCCCGGGATCCTTGTTATCCATGAATGGTGGGGTCTGAATGATTTCATTAAACAAAAAACGGAACAGTTAGCTCACATGGGCTACGTAGCTTTTGCCGTCGATATGTATGGCGACGGACAGGTTACCAAGGATCCCGATCAAGCAAAGCGCTTGGCCGGACAATTATATGGCAAACCGCTTATGGCGGAACGGGCTCAAGCCGGGCTAGATCAATTGTTGAAGACGGGCTTGGTCGACAACACAAAGATTGCTTCAATTGGATTTTGTTTTGGTGGAACTTGCAGCCTGGCTCTAGCCTACGACGGAGCTCCACTCCAGGCAGTCGTCACTTTTCATGGCGGGCTTACGCCGGCGCCGTCAGGGACTGCCGCTAAGACAAAAGCGAAATTCCTGATTTTGCATGGCGCACTCGATCCCTTGGTGAATAAGCAGACCGTTGATTCCTTCCTGGCCTCTATGAACGAGGCCAAATTGGACTACCAATTTGTGATTTACTCCGGTGCTGTTCACGCGTTTACAAACCCGGATGCAGACAAAGCACGGGAGGCCGGTCTGCAGGGCGTGGGTTATGATCCTGAAGCCGCGCATCGTGCCTGGCGCCAGATGAAACTATTTTTCGACGAGGTTTTTGCGGCGAACAACCCGCAATAGGGTCTACTGACTTCACCCACTGGGGGGCAAGGCTCTGCCGCGCCAGCCTCCTCGTGTACATCCGAGGTTTTCCCCAC
>JAFAXJ010000169.1 GCA_019241095.1 Verrucomicrobiota bacterium
TGCCAGAAAAGAGGGCTCTCGAACGCTTATCACGAACGTTGAAATCGGCGCCGGACACCCTGGACCTTGGGGTCGGCGCGGGTCGCACCGTTCCAATGCTCCTGTCTTTATCCAGGAGCTATGTTGCAATCGATTATTCGGAACAGATGATATCTATTTGCCGCCATAATTATCCCAATTTGGCCGTGCGACAGGGAGATGCTCGGAAGCTGAGTGATATCGCCAATAACAGCTTCGATCTGGTTGTTTTCTCCTTCAACGGTCTAGATGCAATGGGACATCAGGACAGGTTGATCAGCCTCCGGGAGATCAATCGCGTACTACGGGTGGGCGGCGCGTTCCTATTTTCTTCACACAATCGCGAGATAATCGTGAAGGGTCCCTGGTTCAGGCCGGATTTACGCGTCGACTCATTAAAAGATTGGGGACGTTATGCTGTTTCGATTGTGCGTCACATTCGCTTACGCGATAAAGCTTACGAAGCGCAAGATCACGCCATCAGAAACGATCGAGCGCACGACTTCAGCATTCTGCATTACTACATCGAGGCAGCAGCACAGGTCCGGCAATTGGCTGCATTCGGTTTCGGGCAGCCAGCAATATATAGGGTGGACGGATCCTTGTTGCTGGAAGGCGAATCGGCGAATGGAGATGATTGGCTGTATTATCTGTGCTGGAAAAATCACGAGCTTCAATGACGAACTATAGACCGAAAGTAGCTGTTATCGCCGGCGTGGGAACCGGCTCAAGCGCATTCCTTGCTAGAAAGTTTGTTAAGGAAGGTTGTAAAGTAGCCTTGCTCGCTCGAACTGGTGGAACGCTAGAGAAACTTCGTGCTGAGTTGGAACAATGCGGAGGCGAAGTTGCAGCCATATCCTGCGATCTTGCGGAACCTTTTCAAATCACGGAGGCTTTCGCAAAAATCAACGCGGAACTAGGTGCGGTTGATCTATTGGTCAATCACGCGAGTTTTGGGGGACCAACCCGTCAACGGTTCATGAGCGTTACTGCTGAGGCTTTTGAGCGCAGTTGGCGCGTCGGCGTACTAGGAGGGTTTTTTTGTTGTCAAGCGGTAGTTCCAGCAATGTTAAGTAGAGGGTCCGGCTGCATTTTGTTTACTGGAGCCACCTCTTCAATTCGCGGATCTTCGATAGCCTTCAGCAGTTCTAAATTCGCATTGCGCGGTTTGGCTCAGGCGATGGCCAGAGAACTCTGGCCGCAAGGAATTCATGTCGCTCACGTCATTATTGATGCCGTGATTTTCAAGCGTTCAGACAACCAGAAAACAGGGTTAAATCAAGCGGCCAAAAGAGAGCCGTTACTCGACCCGGACGCAATGGCGGCAGCATATTGGAGTCTCGCTGTTCAACCTAAACATGCCTGGAGTCTGGAGCTGGACCTTCGCCCTTTTAATGAAGCTTTTTACGAGTGAACTAACTTGAATATCTCGCCTAAAGGGACGCGTATTGTACCGTCGTGACGCGCGAGGGCCTGAAAGTTCAAACCAGGAAAATCTGCCATTACCGTTCCTTTGCAGGACGAAGTGATGGTGTAAACGGCACGATTTGGGCTGCCGGTTTTCCAAGCAGGCTTTTGAAGGGTATCGTGTAGTGATCCAGTACGCTGGGCCTATGTTGCTTCAATCTCATTCCGCGATTGTTGGATCAGCTTAGCATAGGTGATAGAAGGCCGATCACCTAGATGATCTTCGACCAGCCGTTCCCAGTTTTTTGAGAAATCGATCGAGTAGAGGCCGAAACGAGGGCTAAAAGTTCCCCATTCATAATTGTCAAACAATGACCAATGCAGATAGCCGATTAGTGGCACTTCGGAGCGGATTATACGCATCACTTCATGCACATGGACTCGCAAGAAATGGCTGCGGCTCACTCCATCTCTGCGCAAGGCTGTTTTGTTATTCGGTCGACGACGCAAGGCCATTCCGTTCTCCGCAATTAACACGGGCCGCTTGAAATCCCGGCTGTAATAATCACAAAAAAACCGCATACCGGCCGGCAAAACGCGCCAGTCCCACCATTTGCTGGTAACACTAGCCATTAGCCAGCTACGAAGTGATTTGTTCTTGAACTCGTGATCCCACCAAACCGGATGACGGAACATATGCGCCGCAAACGGATCATAATAATCCAGGCCAAGGTAATCGAATGCACAATCGCGCTCATTGACCTGCAATTCCTTATAGAGAGGAGCAAAACATTCCGGAAGAAATGATTTATAGCCCAACCAATTACTAACTTTCTTAAGCGATGCGCCAAATAGGTAGGGTATATCCTTATGAAGCGGAATTCTGGCATCGCTAAACGCCAGCTCGAAATGCTGTATTTTAGAGAATATGTAGTCGCGAAGCTGACCTGGTTTGACATTTCTTTCTCGTATAGAAACAAGATCTAATAATATCTTGTCTGACCACTAAAGATCACTGCAGTAGTTGTTGAATGTTACCAAAGGTTCAGGCCAGCCTTGTTCTAGCATAGTGCTATGAATCAGACTATATGCACGAACATGTGTAATGAGGATATTGCGGTACGCCTCGAGAAGAGTCCGCAAACCATAAGTCTTAGTTTCTCGGCCCGGAAATTGAATACCAAAATAGGTATTCAGCACCAGCATGTTGGGCTCATTTATAGTGATATAATATCTAATCGGCGGCAGACCATGTATGTCTGTTAACGCGCGATTTACATAGAGAACTGATTCGCGTACAAAATTACAGAAATAGTCGGCAATATCGGAGTTAAGCCAAGGATCGGCTCCCAACCATGAAGGATGCACGAAATGGTGCAACGTCACGATCGGCTCAAGGCCGTTGCGCCTGCATTCCGCGATCATCTCTACGTAATGATCGAGAGCCTGATAGTCAAACGGAGGCGGCGGCCCTTTACGATTAACAAAGGTCGGCTGAACTCTGCTCCATTCAATCCCGAGTCGGAATGCATCCAACCCCATGGATCGGCAAAGCGCAAAATCGTCGCAATAAGAGTTCCAGAAATCCGATGCGCGGCCGGATGCAACCACATCCTTATGCTTTTCGGCCATCGCCCAGTTAGTCTGGGGTTCGCCGGAACCGTTGTAACCTCCTTCAGACTGATATGCTGAAGTTGAAACGCCCCAAAGAAAGCCCATGATTTAGAACGATTTTTGATCCCTGTCTTTGCTCGCGGCAAGCGTTATGGCTTCCACGTCATCATCAGACAATTCAAGTGGCGGCAGATTATCAGATACAAGCGTGTCCGCGACCGCACGCGCGGCATAGGGTCGGCTTAGAGCCAATGCCCTTTTCCTCATTATCTCCATTCGTGCCGGATCAGCGAGAAGACTCCCAACCTTGTAGCGGATCGTAGTCATTTCGTTACACTTGACAGCGACGCCATCTTCTAAAAGGTGATCGCTATTTCGTTCTTCCTGGCCCGGAATCGGACTGATTATCACCATCGGCAGCCCGCAGGCAAGCGCCTCCGCGGTGGTCAGGCCACCAGGTTTCCCAATAAAAAGGTCAGAAATCTTCATCAAATCGGACATCCGATTTGTGTACCCGAAAATTTTGAATCGGCCATCGTCAGCGCCCACAGTTTGCAAAACTCGCTCCCTGGTCTCAGGACTTCGACCACATACGATGATGACCTGCGTGTCGAGGCACAGCGTTTTCAGACGATCAACCACAATCTCCGCGACGCCGACCCCTAGTGCGCCGGCAGACAATAACAGAGTGGGCCGGCGAGGATGCAAACCGAATTGGCTCCTTACAGTGATCCGATCGATCGGTTTAGCAAACTCAGGGTCTATAGGTATTCCGGAAACTGTGATTCGTTCTTCCGGAAGCCCAAGCTCTTCTAAGTGTGCTTTGGTTTCCTCAATCGCAACGAAATACCGATGGAACATTCGGGATAACCACATCGCGTGAAAATCGAGATCAGTCACTACGATCGAAAGATGGGCATCCAGCAAACGATTGGCAATAAGATGCGAGATGATACCTGCAGGCATAAAATGCGTACAGACAGTTATATGGGGATCAAATCTCCTAATAAATTTAACGAGCGGTCCAGTGTTAAGACGGTCCAGCATTAAGCGCATCCCATCAGTTTTCCAAGGTTCGTCGCTTTGTTTGTACCACCATCCCAGGAAATCTGGCGCATCCTGCACGAGCCTAGTATAAAGCTTAGAGTAGAAGTCTCGAAACAGCTTGTTGGTAAAATGAAGCGCGTCGCTGTGCACCACCTCACTTACTCCTGGATGCTCTTGAAAAACCTTCGAGAGCGCATCTCCGGCTCGGACGTGACCTGTTCCGGCGCTGGTAGACATAACCAGGACTCGCTTTTTCATCATTATACCCAATATAGTAGCGCAAACGTTAAAAGGAAAAATTACGATTCTAATAAATCTTTTTTCTACTTGATAAGTCGACAAGTCCACGTTCGGACGTAGGAGTAGTGTGAGTATGAACAAAGTGCGCGTGTGGACGGGGTCTCCTTATCCTTTGGGTGCAACATGGACAGGCGAAGGCGTTAACTTTGCAATCTATTCGGAGAACGCCACTGGAATAGATCTGTGTTTGTTTGATCAGCCGGATGCAGATCATGAATCGCTTAGAATTCGACTCACTGAGAAGACAGATCACGTTTGGCACGCATTTCTGCCAGATGCCCAGGTAGGCCAACTTTATGGATACCGTGTTTATGGACGTTATGAACCTCAAAACGGCTTTCGTTTCAATGCTTCAAAGCTGCTGATTGATCCGTATGCAAAGGCGATCGCAGGAAAAGTTAGCTGGGGTCCAGAAATGTTTGCCTATCCTTTGGGAGATCCAAATGGTGATCTAAAACGAGATTACAGCGACAATGCCGGGTTCATTCCTAAATGTGTAGTAATCGATGATAGTTTCGACTGGGCGGGAGACAAATTGCCCAAAATTCCTTTTCATGAAACAGTTATTTATGAAGTTCACGTAGTCGGATTCAGCAAATTGTGGGATCGAGTGCCGAAAGAGCTCCGGGGTACTTATGCTGGGATTAGCTCTCCCGCTGCTATCGAATATTTCACGAAGCTCGGTGTGACTGCTATTGAACTGCTTCCAGTTCACGAGCATGTAGACGATAGTATCCTGGAAGATCGTGGGTTAAGCAATTATTGGGGATACAACTCCATCGGCTTTTTTGCCCCGGAGAGCAGTTATTCTAACAAAGGCTTTTTAGGAGAACAGGTTCGAGATTTCAAGCAGATGGTCCGCGCTCTGCATGCTGCCGGCTTAGAAGTGATACTTGACGTCGTTTACAATCACACTGCCGAAGGGAACCATTTGGGGCCGACCTTGTCGTTTAAAGGTGTAGACAATGCAGCCTATTATCGCTTGGTCGCCTCCGATCACCGGTTTTATATGGACTACACAGGTTGCGGCAATACGCCGAACCTGCAGAACGCCCGTGTGCTGCAAATGGTGACCGATAGCCTCCGTTATTGGGTCACTGAAATGCACGTTGACGGCTTCCGGTTTGATCTCGCGTCTGCCCTCGGCCGTGAAGATCATCTTGTCCGGCGGGACGCTGGGTTCTTTGATGTGTTGCTGCAGGATCCCATCTTGTCGGGCGTAAAACTCATTGCCGAACCCTGGGACGTGGGCGAAGGAGGTTACATGGTTGGCGGATTCCCTGTTCCATGGTCAGAGTGGAATGGGAAGTACCGTGACTGTGTACGGCGGTACTGGAAAGGCGATGATGAACTTATCGGAGAACTTGCTTCCCGGATTACTGGCAGTCCCGATTTTTATCAAACCCAAGGCAAACGACCTTACGCGAGCATCAATTTCGTCACTGCACATGACGGATTTACTTTAAACGACCTGGTCAGCTACAACGATAAGCACAACGAAGCGAACGGCGAAGAAAACCGCGACGGCGATAACAGTAATAACTCGTGGAACTGCGGGGTTGAAGGTCCGACAGATGATCCCGAAATTAATCGCCTCCGCCGGCGCCAGCGCCGAAATATTATGGCTACACTTCTTTTGTCTCAGGGAGTGCCGATGATAAATGCGGGGGATGAGTTTGCGCGGACGCAGTTGGGAAACAATAATACTTACTGCCAAGACAACCAATTAAACTGGTTTCATTGGGATTGGAATAACGAAGCAAAGCAGTTCTTTGAGCTCACCAAAAGTCTAATCAAGTTCCGCAAAGACCATCCGGTTTTCCGTCGGCCAAAATACTTTGTGGGAAGAAGGATACGAGGAGGTGACGTGAAGGACCTGATGTGGCTCAACCCGAGCGGCGCCGAAATGAGAGAAGAAGATTGGAAGAGCGGCTTTGCTAAATCCCTTGGTATGTTGGTCAGCGGTTCCACAACGGATGTTCACGATAACCAATCAAATCCGATCAAGGACCAGACTTTTTTACTTCTTTTCAATGCGCATTTCGAACCCATCACTTTTATTCTTCCGGGTCGGGAAGAAATCAAATGGCAGGTTATTCTGGACACGCAAGATGAAGACGGTTTTATCAAGACAGAGACCATCATTGCGGCTGGCGAAGAAATCGAACTCATGGATCGCAGCTTAAGTCTTCTTCGTCTCTCGGCCGGAGAGGAAAATGCGGCGCGGCAAGCCTCCTCGGCGACACTATCGGGCAAGACTCCGTCCAAAATGCCTTCTAAAACTGTTCGAGCAGAGAAAAATGAAAAACAGGCTCGTTGATCAAGGGGCGGAGCTTGTCGAGCGAGGTGTCTCGTTTAGAACCTTTTCTACAGGTAAAAACGCAGTCTCGTTGGCAATACTAAATGAGAGTGGACAGATAATCCGAGAAACTCTTCTCGAGAGTGAACCTTCGGGTTATTACAGCCTTATCGACCCAGCAGCCCATGCCGGCACCCTTTACAAGTACCGACTGGACCAAATGTTGACTCCAGACCCGGCCTCGCGCTATCAGCCGCAAGGAGTACATGGCCCGTCACAGGTGATCGACCCTCGAGGCTTTCACTGGAGCGACCAAGATTGGCGGCGACCTCGCCTTGATGAACTCGTGCTTTACGAACTCCATGTTGGTACCTTCAGCAAAGAAGGTACCTTCGAGGCAGTAGCTGCAAAGTTCGACCATATGAAGTCGGTCGGGATTACCGCGGTAGAACTCATGCCAATAGGAGATTTCGCGGGCGATCGCAACTGGGGCTATGATGGAGTCTCGATCTATGCACCAGCTCACGTTTATGGGACGCCGCATGATTTGCGCCTATTTGTTAATGCCGCTCACCGGGCCGGTTTAGCGGTGATTCTTGACGTAGTTTACAACCACTTCGGCCCTGACGGTAATTACACCCATTCGTTTTCAGGAGCTTACCTGAACAAATCAAAGGATACGCCCTGGGGTCCAGCGTTTAACCTGGATGGGCCGAACTCAACTGCTGTTCGGAAATTCTTTTCTCAGAACCCTATCTACTGGATGACCGAATTTCACATTGACGGATTTCGGCTTGATGCTACTCACGCTATTCCGGACGATTCTCCGACCCACCTCATTGCAGAAATTGCGGAAGCTGTCCAGGCCAAGGGCGGTTTAGTCATCTGTGAAGACCCGAGGAATGATCGCAACATTGTTATGCCGCGTGAGCAAGGCGGCTACGGCTGCGACGCGGTCTGGGCTGACGACTTTCACCATGTGGTGCGGGTCCAAATGACTGGCGAAAACGAAGGTTATCTTGGGTACTTCAAGGGTACTATGGAAGAGCTAATTAAAACACTCAGAGAGGGCTGGCTTTACACTGGCGAACTGCAAAAAGACGGGATCCCACGAGGAACAAAAGGGCAAGATATCGAACCTGAGCATTTCGTCCACTGCATCTCTAATCATGATCAAGTTGGTAATCGAGCCTTTGGCGACCGACTTAGTCAGATTATCTCGCCCGCAAGCTACAGGGCGGCTTCGGCTTTGTTGTTAATTGGACCTTATACACCGATGCTGTTCATGGGGCAGGAATGGGCTACTTCAGCCCCTTTCCTGTATTTCACGGATCACCACGATGAATTAGGTAAGGGAGTTACTGAGGGCCGTCGAAGAGAATTCTCCGCATTTGCGGAATTTCAGGATCCCATAACCCGTGAGCGTATTCCAGATCCCCAAGCTTTGAGCACGTTTGAAACGTCAAAACTGAGATGGTACGAAGCTTCAGAATTTCCGAACGCCGGGGTTTTGCGATTATACCAACATTTCTTACGATTTCGCCGCAGACGAATAGGTGATCGCCGTCGCGGAAGATGGACAGTCAGCCAGATTTCGCTGACGGCGATCGCGATTCGTTATAAACGTTCTCCGCACGATGACCTGTTGATTCTCGCGCAACTGGTCTCGTCAGAAACTCAAACCGAGGAAAGGGAAGAGATACTCAGGCCAGCGGAAGGGTTTACCTGGAGGTTTGTTATGTCTACAAATGAACCTGTCTACGGTGGCGATTTTCCTGGGCTTTATGACCCTGAATCCCGGAAATTTATACTTACGGAGCCAGAACTGATAGTTTTCGCTGAGCAACCCGCTGCAGAAAGATGAAGGAATGCAGGAACTGTTGAGTCCTGCATCACCTAAACCAATGTTAACAGGAGTTATATCGAGATGGCAAATCAACTACGGATACCGACAGCGACCTACAGATTGCAGCTAAATCGACATTTCACTTTAAAAAGTGCTACAGAAATTTTGCCGTATTTGCAGCAGCTTGGGATCAGCGATATATATAGCTCACCTTTCTTTCGTTCTAGCCGTGGCAGCGATCATGGATACGACGTCAGTAATCACAATGAACTCAACCCCGTCTTAGGCACACAGGAGGATTTCGATGGATTAGTAGCGGCGTTGCGGGAGCGAGACATGGGACAGATCGCTGACTTTGTCCCAAACCATATGGGGATTACTGATCCGGAAAACGAGTGGTGGATGGATGTTCTTGAGAACGGACCAAGCTCCAATTATGCGCCATTCTTCGACATTGATTGGCATCCGCTGAAAAAACAGCTCGAGAACAAAGTATTACTCCCAGTTTTAGGAGATCAATACGGACGCATTCTTGAAAGGGGCGAGTTCCATCTCGAGTTTAAAGATGGCGCTTTTTTTCTGAAATATCACGATTGGGTTTTTCCACTTAACCCACGGACCTATCACTTTATTCTTAGGAGTGCCCTGGAAAAGCTGGCAAGATATGCTGACCAGGACATGAACCTGGAGCTGGAAAGCATCATCACCGCTCTTGATCATCTTCCACTGCGGACACAAACCGAGGAGGATCAGGTACGGGAAAGAGCCCGTGAAAAGGAGGTAGCGAAGCGTCGAATTTTACGTCTAGTTAGCGAGTATCCGCAAGTCGAGGAGGCTATTCAGCTAACCATAAGCGAGTTGGCGGGTAGGTTTGGTAAACCCCGTTCCTTTGATAGGCTTGATGAACTGGTAAGCGCTCAAAGTTATCGCTTAAGCTACTGGAAGGTCGCAGCAGAAGAAATCAATTACCGCCGTTTCTTCGATGTTAATGGCCTTGCTGCGATTAGGGTAGAGTTACCCGTTGTTTTCGAGACGATTCACAAGTTAGTTTTCGAGCTGCTGAAGAGCGGAGCTATTACTGGGCTTCGCATTGATCACGTTGACGGTCTGCAGGACCCTAAATATTACCTTTCAGAGCTTCAGCGTAAATTTGCGGAAGTGGCCGGCAGTGAATCCGAAGATCGAAAAAACCTCTATCTGATTGCTGAAAAGATTCTTTGTGGGAACGAAAAATTGCGAGTCGACTGGCCGATCTACGGCACAACTGGTTATGAATTCTCGGCTGATATCAACCAGGTACTCACCGATGCCCGCAATGGCGACGAGTTTTCACGCATATACCGGACGTTCATTGATCGTTTCATCCATTTAGACTCGCTGATTCATGAGAAAAAAAGACTCGTCATGGACGTTCTCCTGGCGAGCGATATTGAATCCTTGGGTCAACGGTTAAGCGATTTGGCGGAACGAGACCGACTTCACCGGGATTTCACGCTGGACTCCTTGCGTACGGTTTTGCGTGAGCTTATTGCCGGCTTCCCCGTTTATCGCACTTACATCAGCGAACAATCGGGAGTGTCCGAAGTGGATCGCAAGGTTATCACAAGAGCTATTCGAGCTGCAAAACGCCGAAACGCATCCATTGATGAATCCATTTTTGATTTTTTGCGAGACGTCGTCCTCCTAGAAAGGTTCGAGTATTTCGACGAAGAGACTCGGAAGATGCAGCTGCAATTTGTACTGAAACTGCAGCAGTGCACCGGGCCAATTATGGCGAAGGGTCTCGAGGACACTTCATTTTATATTTTCAATCGATTAACTGCCTTAAATGAAGTCGGAGGTGATCCGGGACAGTTCGGAGCTCCTTTGGAAAGTTTTCACGAGAAGAACCGAACTCGCCTGGCTGAAATGCCTCATTCGTTGCTCACGCTGACAACTCATGACACGAAAAGGAGCGAGGATGTACGTGCCCGTATTTTGGTCCTGAGTGAAATCCCAAAAGAGTGGCAAAGCTGGATCAATCAGTGGCGGGAACTGAATTCCAAGCTGAAGTCCGATGTAGATGGTGAATCTGCACCCAGCGCAAATGAGGAATATCTTTTCTATCAGACCGTCCTAGGCACATGGCCGCTAGTTGCTGAGGCTGCTGATAAGGACTATGCCGATCGCATTCAGCAATATATGACGAAAGCGATCAGAGAAGCGAAAGTAAACAGCAGTTGGATCCAACCGAATGAGGCTTGGGAGAAGGCGCTGAAAAATTTTGTTTCCGAAACACTCAATCCTGAAAGCGCTTTTCGATCGAAAATCGAACCTGCGACGACCAAAATAGCATGGTTTGGGATGCTGAATTCTCTTTCACAGACAATCCTGAAGACGACAGTGCCGGGAGTGCCAGATTTCTATCAGGGCACTGAAATTTGGGACTTCAGCCTGGTTGACCCGGATAACCGACGACCGGTGGATTATGCAACTCGCCAACGTCTCCTGACAGAAGTTCAGGATGCGCCTGTTGAGGCGCTTTTCAAAAATTGGAGGGACGGTAAAATCAAGCTTTCCGTCATTAGCCGCGTTTTGAATTTTCGGAATCTTCATTCTGAAATCTTCAAAGAGGGCAATTATCGGTCTTTTTACGCTTCCGGAGAACTAGCCGAGTGTTGCATCAGTTTCACCAGGGAATACGAAAAAGAAACCGTCCTGGTTATTGTGCCCCGATTTGCCACACGCTTAGGTGAGCCCGGCTCGGAGTTCGATTGGAAAGGCACACATTTACCCTTAGACGGAAGCTTGCCGGCGATGCACGATCTCTTCACGGGAGCTGCCATTAAAGCTGGGGTTGACTCACTGGAGTTGAAAAACCTGGGGACGTTTCCTTTCGCGCTCTTTCACAATTTGAATGGCTCGTGACGGATCTGGAAGCATCCTGACGGATCCAAATGGATCATGACGGAGCGCAACTTCTCGAAACTTACAAAGCGTTTTCCTTGGATCGAAAAGGTAGCCAAGGCAACTGACTGTTATTCGAAAGATGAACAGTACTTAGTTGGCGTCTCTGGAGGGCTGGATTCCAGGATACTGTTGCAACTACTGATATTACTGGACTTTCGACGCTGTACAGTATGCCACCTTGATCATGGGCTGAGAGGAATTCACAGCGTAGCTGACCGGCTTTTCGTACAAAGGCTCGCTCGCCGTCTGGGTTTACCATTCGTTTTTGAGACACTGGAAAACCTGCCTCGCAAGATGTCGGTCGAGACAGCATCACGCAGCGCCCGGCAAGAGTTTTTTGCACGCATAGCGAACAATCTCCAGATTGATCGCATTTTTCTCGGCCATCATGCCGATGATCAAGTTGAGACATTCCTTTTTAACTTATTTCGCGGGGTGGGATGTTTGGAGAATTCAGCGATGAGAATGGAATCCACGATCACCGTAATGCAAACAAAAATCCGGTTCCTTCGCCCGTTGTTGCAAGTTTGGAAAACTGATCTCGAGGATCTGGCTCGATGTTGGCATATTCGGTTCCGAGAAGACTTTACTAACTCAAGCAACGAAATGACGAGAAATCGAATTCGTCACGAGCTCATTCCGGCGATTGAGAAAGCACTTAGAAGGCCGGTTAAGAGAGCATTGCTTCGAACCTTTGACATTGTGAGTGTCGAAGGCGACTATATCAAACAAAACATACCAGTGATTGGGGCCGAGATGAGCGTGACTCTGGTTCGCAACTTGCCCCTTGCGGTTCAACGTAGAACGATTCATTCCTGGCTGGTTCAAAACGGAGTGCATGATGTGGCATTTGAAGATGTTGAGAATGTTCGTCTCTTACTCAATGATGTCAGATTGGCCAAAGTGAATTTGTCAGAAGGCGTGTTTTGTCGTAGGCGCAGCGGGATCCTATTTCTGCAATTTCCAGAACTGACATTGGAGTATCCGTGTTAACAAATTACTCTTTAGCAACCTTTTCACGTTTGGACGAGCCAACCAGCGTCTGCTGCTGCCAGCATTATTGTTGATTCCGCCGGAAAAAGTAAGTAGAAGCTATCAGACTAGGAATCAGCGTTCTTTCTCCCGGTTCTGACCTGTCGTTGGGCATGGATTGGCTTCAAGAGTAAGGCTGTGAGATCTGGGCCGTGTTAGTTAGGTCAGGTTGAACCTGCACAGAGGAGTCCCGCTAATTTGTGATATTGTAGTATGGCCAACACCCAGCATTGCCGATTAACTCCTCGGTTCTAAACGCATCGGTAAAAGTAGACATGGAAAAATATTGCTGTTTGCTGCTTTTCTTTTGTTGCTTGTCATGGACGTCGATGGTTCGGCGGGGCGCCTTGCCCTCCCGTCATCGTGGGTGTTGGCAAGACCGGGGATCAGATCGGGCCTTTGCGGTCATTCTTTCCCTGTGAACCTTCGTCCCGCCCATAATGACTTGGGGGGAGCACCATCTTTAAGGGTATTTTTGCTCGTGCGAAGCACGCGGTCGTACCACTTCCGCAATCGGCATATTGCAGCAGACAAGACAGGTTCGTTGGTACCAAGCCTTGTCAACACCACGTTGACGGCTCGGGCAGCGCCTCGCCTTTCCAGTCTCTCCAGTATGTCTTGTTAATTTTACATCCTGATAACATCATGATTTCATCAAACAGTGGTTATTGATGTTTTCGTTATGGATACTAAAGCCAAAGATTTCCTGTTCGGCCTTTTGAATACCCCAAGCCCAACTGGATTTGAATCAGCCGGGCAGAAACTTTGGAAAAATTATGTTAGTCGGTTCTCTGACTCGGTAGAAACTGATGCGTACGGGAGTGCTTGGGCGAGACTAGATGGCCAAACTCCACCACTGAAAATCATGTTAGAAGCTCACGCAGACGAGATTGGCTACATGGTTCAAAACATAACGGATGATGGTTTTATCTTCGTAACGCGCATTGGGGGAAGTGATCGGACGATTGCGCGAGGCAAACGGGTTCGTATACTTGGCGACAAAGGGCCAGTGTTCGGAATCTTCGGGAATACAGCAATTCATCTTCGCGATAGTCAGAACGAGAAGGTGCCGGAAATTCATGAGCTCTTCGTGGATATCGGCGCGGTTTCTAAGATCGAAGTTGAGGGGCGAGGTGTCAGGGTTGGACATCCACTCGTTTATTGCGACGGTGCTGAAGACCTTGTTTCTGATAAGCTAGTGGGCCGGGCAATCGATAATCGAATCGGCGGATTTATTCTCGCACAGGTAGTTGAACGTCTTAGTGCATCACCCCCAAATGCAACGGTTCTTGCCGTTAATGCAGTACATGAGGAGATCGGAGGATCGGGAGCAAAGATGATTTCTTACCGCCTGGAACCGGATCTTGCGATCGTTCTCGACGTGACACATGCAACCGATTCGCCGGGAATTGATCGAAACAAACATGGGACCGTTAAACTGGGAGGTGGTCCTACCGTAACGCACGGAACAGCTAACCATCCTAAGGTTGTGGCGAGGTTAATCGAAATAGCTGCTGCGCTTGATATTCCATTGCAGCATGAGACTTCCGGACGCGCTACGGGCACGGATACCGACCTGATTTTTCCTACCAAATCAGGAATCCCAAGCGCTCTGATATCAACACCTCTGAGGTATATGCATTCAACAGTGGAAATGGTCGATTTAACTGATGTAGACAGATGTGTAGCTTTATTAGTGCATTTCATCCGGTCTTTTGAAAATGTTGAGCAGTTAAAGACTTTGCTATTGACCTAACCATTTGCTCATCCACTTAGATGGCTAGTTGGCTGGCAATTCAGGCGCAAACCGAGGGCGGACGGATCGCATTTGAGCGATTCATGGAATTGGCTCTCTATGACGCCAGCCACGGCTACTATAGCCGCAATTTC
>JAFAXJ010000128.1 GCA_019241095.1 Verrucomicrobiota bacterium
GTCCAACGCGAAGTGGTAATTCCAATCGTGGAATAGAATTCCCAATCTCGAAGTGAAAATGAAAAAAAAGTCTTTGATGGTGTCTTTAATCACACTCGGTTGTGAGGTTTGTGTAGCTACAACTGTTCATGATCCAATCCATACGGCACTCAATGTTGCTCAACAAGTTACCGGTCAAATCCAGCAACATGGATATCACGCTGAAGACATAGCTAAATATGAAAAGATGATACAAAACCAAGTCGAGCAGATTAACCATCTAACAACAATGATCAATCAGAACATTGATCAATTAAGACGTTTTGGGGATCCGGCCTCTTACACGAATATGTTGGGATTGGGTACTTTGCTCAATGAAGTTAACCAAATAAAAAACGGTGTAGGAAAAACAGTCTTCGAAGTGGAGCAGGCGGCGAATGGTGTTGCCGCACTGAAGGACACCGGGCAGGGGCTTTATCAGGATCTGAGTCATTTGCCTGACAAGTTTGGCCAAAAGGTTCATTATGATACCAGCCGATTTAAGCGGTTTGGGGCCGTTCAAGATACGATCACAGGTTATAATAACCAAGTCGCGGACCTAAACAGATCGATCGCAAACCTCGAAAGCGAAGTAACGTCAACTACGACCCGGCTTAACTCTGCCGGTTCCCTGGTTGAAACGGAGAAGCTAAAAGCCAAACTCCAGGCGGTGCAAGCTACCCTGGACGCAGGGATGCATAAAGCCATGTTAGGCGCTCTGAACGTGATGGTTCAGAGCGAGGCGAACCGCAACGCCGACGAGCGCGAGAAAGAGGCGCAGCGTCAAAAACGTGCACAGGAGATGCAGGCCGAGTGTGAGACGCTGACGCGCGCAGGCGCCTCCCTTCTATCGGCCGAACAATAGCATGGCGTATGGATACTACTCAGGCATTGATTCAGACATACACGTCATTTCAGGAGCAGAGCGATAAGTTCTTAGATTTAAAAGCTGTGTTAGATATGGTTCAGAGTTTAGTGAATCAGTATCTGCCTGCTTCGTTCATCATTTCCTTTCTTCTATTGACCTATGGGACAATGATCGGTTTTCTGCATTGTGAGCATAATTCTGAAAAATTCCTGAAAATTATATTGCGAGCGATCATACTAACTAGTCTTATCGGCTACTCACCGACTCTGGTGGAAAAGCTGAACAGCGCTGCCAACGCATTGGCGAATTGGCCGGTTAGCGGCAGTTTTGGATTGGGCGATACGAACTTTGATTTTACAGCAGGTAAGCGGCCTACTATCGCAATGATTCAAACTAAGCTATCAACCCGATCGAGCTATGGAGTTTCGAATTTAAAAGATCCTCCAAATAAGTTTGGGTCAGCCATTTCTGACATGATCTTAAAGACGATATTCCCACCGTCAAGCATTGTTATAGATACGAAGAACGCGGCAAAAGTAGTTTCGGATTATGCCAGCAATATCGTCTGGCAAATCCTTTTCGGAATTTATCTGATCGTCCTTCTTCTTTGTAAAGCGGTCATGATCCTGATGGAATTTATCCAGAAGGTGATCAGCGTTCTTTTTGGACTCTATGCCCCGATTGCATTCGCTGAATATTCTATTCAAAGCTTCAAGAGCAAAGCTCGAAGCTTTTTTCTCACTTATGTTGGAATATTCTGTTGGCCGATCGGATGGGGATTTGTGAATGCAGTAACATTGGCGCTGCTAGGTACAGTACCTCCCCCGCAAAATCAATCTATCGCAACTATCATTATTGCGATCGTTGCGATGGTCCCGGTTGTGCTATGGGTTGCAATCGGTTATGTGTTAGCCCCAACGTACGCACAAAAAATAGTCGTACACGGAGGAGCGGCGATACAAGGCTTCGTCGGAGCAATGATAGCTGACGTTGGAGGACAATCGGCGATGTTCGCAAGCGCCGGGATGCGACATGCAGCGGATTTCATGCGAAAGCCTTGCGAGCGGGAAGTCGGTGACAGTAGTTCGGCCTTCAACACCGGTGGCTTTGACCCCAACTGGGGAGCACCATCAGACAATGTTCCGCTCGCCGATGCCAGGAAAGATCCTAACCAACTCCAAGGCAGCGGAAAAAGCCAAGCTAATGGTTCCAGGAACCGTTTCAGTTCGGGAGTGGCAAACACCATAGATTTTAGCGCCGGGATAATTGGTCGATCAGGTGATTTCGCCCGTTTGTTAGGCGATTCGATTGCCAGCGCTGCCGGAAGCTCAAATTCTTCCGAGCGCCAGACCAGCCGCGCCTTTTCTCCCCCGAGCAGTTACAAGCAGAATAGCTCTTCCCAGCGAGCCCGAAGCTATCTCCGGTGAGGTTCACTGATTTCATTGAAGGCATTCACAATGTCTCACATTTCCGCTGCTAGAAATGGTGATGCTGTGACGAATGGTGAAATATCGTCTGACATTGAGCCATGGAACGAAAGCGCACAGTTAAATGAAACCGAAACCCGCCAATGTCCCGCGTTCAGGGAGAATCAAGATTTGCATCGAGCAGCTAACAGCTTGGCGACAGCCCGGCGAACGGTTCGGTTGTTGTGGATCGGTCTTCTCGTCTCTTTGGCAGCTAATATTTTTGTCCCCGTGTACGTCATCAGTATAATGAAACGTCCTGAGAAGGTGGCTCTGTTGGACGGAACCGAGTCGCTCATAATAGCCCCGCTGGTTCCACCTGAGGAAAGCCGAGAAATAATTGAAACATTATCGATTTGGGCGGCAAAGGCATACCTGGATCGCGGTCCTCAAGGTTTTGACATGCCGGAGACTCTCGCTCGAGTCTTTTTGCCCCAAGCAGCGAAACGAGCGAACGAGGAGTTTAAGACCGTTGCAGAAGAATGTGCCAAAAAGAATATTCACCAAAAAGTTGAGATAGGCAGGATTGATCTGCAGCATCTCCAAAACGGTGTCATAGTCAGTCGTGTAGTAGGCCAGCTACTCACTCGGGCGCAGGTAGGAGATGAGGAGATAAGTGAACCTCAGCCAATCACTCTTGACCTGAAATTGGTGCGCAACCCGTATCTAGGCCGCAACCAGCGATACCCCTACGCGGTGCAGGATTATTATTTCGGCAAACCGGAACAACTCAGTTTGCAGAAACAAACTAGATAATATGCGTTACCTTTTTCTCGCCTTATTAGCGCTATTGCTGAATTCGCTTTCAGCTCAGGAAGAGCTTGCAGCCAGAATAGTTCATTTGCCGCTCAACCAGAACGAGCCGGTGATCATCAGGGTAGGGACTCGTAGTATTACCACTCTGGAATTTCCTACCAAAATTGAAGCTTTGGATGGGTACGGGTTCGGTGTCAGTCCAGCGCCGGAGGGACCGGATCTGTTTCAGATCTCATTCAGCAAAGGAACAAACTTTCTGTCTGTCAAAGCTCTCCATGAGGGCGCTGAAGGTAACCTCAGTGTTATTCTTGATAGCAAAGTCTATTCCTTGTTATGCCGAACCGTGAGCGACCCTAGCTTTGCGGTAATCTTTCAAGAAGGGCGAGGAAAAGTGATATTCAATCCACAGGAAGTACTTGCCAGGAACAAAGAAGCTTCGCCGGCCCGGATACTAGGCTTTCTGGACAAGGTCAAAGGTTATCCAGCGCTCAAAGTCAGCGCCCCGGAAATGGTTCAGGAGTTAGCTGTATCCGAACCAAATTCCGACTCCAGTGTGGAAGGTTTAGAGATAAAGTTGCGTCGAGTAATCCGCGATGACGTAATCGATTCAATCGGGTTCGAACTCGAGCTAACTAACAAAACGACAAATCAGTTTTTCTATGATCCCGAGGGGTTTTTCGTCAGAGTCGGTGACGAAGTCTATCCTCAAGCCGTATCGGATGCAGGTGGAATAGTACCGCCTGGTAAAAAACAGGCTGCCTTTTTTATTGTTAGTGGCAATGCTTCCGGTGGTCGCAACGATTTGGCGGTAACTAACAAATTTGAAGTAGGATTTCGGCAAGTTCGAGGGGAGATCGATCAGCCCCGCAGCGCTGCCGCAGAAGGGCGCGAGTCGGCCGATGCATCTCGTGGAAAGCCGGTGGATTCAGTTTTGGTTCCGCACGCAGAAGATCTCAACAGTCCAACGAAATTGGTGAGAGCTGCCGTTCATAAAAGGACGAGGTACGCTGTAAAACGTAAGACCTCGGCAGACAAGACCAATCAAAACAAGCAGGCTGGTAGGACAACGCACGATGGTTGATAGAACAGTTCTCGTTGCTGGCCTTGCTTTGCTCTTAGCTGGAGCTGTGGTGATGTTTGCTCTATGCCAGCGAGGTGCCGATAGGCGTTTAGTCCAAAGAGAGAAGCAGATCGGGAACGAAGTAGAAATGCTAACTGAGCCAATGGTCTCGTCTATCCGAAATTTTAATCCCGTTCTGCCAAGTAAACCCAAAGTTAATTCTGGGCGACGCGTGCCAGTATTCGACCAGTCCGAGCAACTTGGGATTCCGGCGAAAGTAGTGCAACCGGTGCCTCCCATTTCAATCCTTGCTGCTGATCCGCAGGTTGAGAAGGCACCTCCGCGAGGTCCGGGAGATACCTATGCGCCCGCGTTTAGACTGATCAAATGCCAGCTAGTGAACACGGTTGATTCCAGTAATGTGAATACGCCGATTATCGGCTTAGTTACCGAAGATCTCTGGTGGAACGGTAGACAAATTATTCGTGCTAACTCTGAAGTGCATGGAACAGCAAGCGTTGATCGACTGCGGGAAAGAATAATCAGTTCCGGTGATTTTACATTTGTACTGAACGAAGCGGATGGATCAGGGAGGGAACTCGTTGTGCATGGGATTGTTCTGGATATGGAAAAGAATGATGAGGTAAATACGTATGGGATTACGGATGGGAGCGCCGGACTTCGAGGGGACGTAATTCGCACAGCGAACAACGATCTTATAAAACTGTATGCAGCCTCATTGATTAACGGGATCTCTGGTGCCTTTGCATCAGGATCAAACGGAGTATTAGGGAACCGAGTTTTTACGAATAGCAGTTCTATTGCCCTAAGTGCCATTCAAGGTGCGGCCGTCAACCCGGCTGTGGGCGCGACCCAAAGCGTCTTAGATCGGTATGCAGATCAGATTGCGTCAAGTATAGAACGGGACGGATTTTTCGTCAGGGTTCCTGCGGGTAAGCAGTTCTATGTGTACTGCACAGAGGCGATCGATCTGAGTCGCGCAAAGATAGCTGCAGACGAGGAACGAATCGCACGAGAGGACGCTGAATTTAATAAACGACAACAACGTGAACAGGTCCGTCGAGCGTTGCCTGTTGATGCATCTCAACTTCTTAATCCCCTGCTGCCCGCTATTGATATGCTGAATAAGAATAAAAATTAAGTTAGTATGAAAACTATTTTGGGAGTTTTGATTATCTATGCTTTGAGCGCGTGTCAGTCCAAACCAACTGTCTTTTTCAAACCAAATATTGCACCCTTAACAGCCGACCGAACAGATAGCCCCGGCAGGGAATTAGTGGCAATCAATGCGCCGCGTAGCTTAAGGACATCTGCGACGGTAAAGGTCTACGGAATGAATCGGTACGTTGACAGTGCAGATCCCAATATAGTGCACGAGCGGCATGCAGTTTATCGCCTGGAACAGCAGGCAAGTTGGGTTACAAGGTCGCCGCAAACGGAGAACGAGGTGATTTTGGGGCCGGTTGTCGGCTTACGAAAATTGGAATATGCGCCCGAACCGCAACAGGGCGAGGTAGACAGAGAACTGCTCCAAGCTAGAAGAGGTCTTACGAAGGCTGAGGAAGAAACAAAACTGATGCGGGCTAACCAGGAAAAACTTGCGAGCAGCGTTGAGTCTCTGGCCGGGCAAACGGCGGAGGCTCAACGAAAATTGACCGCGATTGTCTCGGTGTTAACTGACCGCGTCCGACGTTTAGAAGGAGATAACGGGTCCGCGCCCGGGGATGCATCGGAGATGGACCCACACGGAAGTAAGACTGCCCCAGATCATCCATCCGCGCCGTAAGCGTAGCTCATATGCATGATGCTGAGGTAGATCTAAGTGGGGTGCCGTCTCCAGACGCCGTTGAACAATGGCGCTTTTACCTTTCTGGTTTGCGGAATTTTCTTGAGACTCGCGTTGCAGGTCAATCTGGAGCGCTAGGGAAAATAGTTCGAGCAATCCAATCTGCGGAACTCGGCTTCAACCATTCAGGACGGGGTCCAAAAGGCAGCTTCCTACTGCTTGGACCGACTGGGGTTGGAAAGACAGAATCAGCGAAATGTTTTTCGGAGTACATTTTTGGTTCAAGGGCTGCGTTGGAAATGATCTTCATGAACGAATACTCGTCGGATGTTCGTTTCCGTGAGTTTTTGGAGCGAACCGAAGCCAGTATCCGTAGGCATTCTTCCGGTTCAACCTTGCTGTTTGATGAAGTCGAGAAAGCGCATCCTAAACTGATGGACGTGTTTCTCTCACTATTGGATGAAGGTGAATTGACAACCTTGTCCGGGGAACGCATTAGCCTCGCCAGATTCTACATCGTTCTGACGAGTAACCTCGGCTCGGGAGATTTAGCGCGAATGGAGAACGTTCCTTACGCGACGATGGAACGGGTAGCTTTGGACACCGCCAGCCAACACTTACGGCCTGAACTTTTTGCCAGAGTGCGAGAACGCATCGTTTTCAAGCCATTGACCTTGGAGGTTCAGAAAAGAATTATTCAGGAGCTTGTTGCCGAAAAGATAGAAATTTTGTCACGCTATTTCGGGAAAACTTTAAGCACCGATTCAGGGCCGGTCAGCGCGTTCTTACTTCGTGTGGGTTATTCCAAGCTTCAAGGGGCACGCATGTTGCGTCATGAGGTTGACCGCCAGCTTAACAGCGCGTCGCTTCATTGGGCCCTTAGCTCTCAGGTACCAATCGAGGGGAAATTTTATTATGACTCGAAAATTGGCGCATTGGTTTTAAGATGACTTCGGGACAGAAAGTTAGGAGCAAAGTGAAATGATTCGACGCCCTTGCGCCAGAACAGTTAAATTCACCAACGTCTCATGGCTTTCATCAACTTTATCAGTGGAGAAGTCGAATTCAAGATAGTGTACTATGGATGTGCCCTTGGCGGCAAGACGACGAGTCTCGGCTATATTCATGAACGTGTTGACGCCAAGGATCGAGGGAAACTGCTTCTGCTCCCAACGCAGAACGATCGCACGTTGTTCTTTGATTTCCTTCCGATCGATGGCGGTGTTGTCAAGGGGTTCAGGGTCAGGTTTAAACTGTGGACAGTGCCAGGTCAGGTTATGTATAATGCTACACGACAACTAGTTCTTAGAGGGGTAGATGGAGTAGTTTTTATTGTTGACTCACAATGGGATAGAGTCGAGGCGAATATTGAGAGTATGAGCAACCTTAAGACAAATTTGGTGGATATGGATTTGTCTTTGAAGTGTTTGCCATATGCAGTCTTCTATAATAAACGCGATCTGCCTGATTCTCAAGTAGTTCCGGTCGAAGCTTTAGACCTGTTTCTAAAGGTACATGAAGAAAACATGCCCCGGTATGTGGGTGACTGTATATCGGGTGCTAATGTGTTCAATGTTCTGAATCATGTTACCCAAAAGGTTTTGAAAGAGTTTACTCTC
>JAFAXJ010000155.1 GCA_019241095.1 Verrucomicrobiota bacterium
GATAGAAATACCTCCAACATAAAGTTCATTCCTGATGGCCCGAACAAGCCGTTGCAGATACTGTTGGACAACATCACCGCTCACTATGCCACGCTCAATTTGATTATTCGTTATCATGGTTGTGGGAGCATCGGCCGAAATAAATGGGTCACGCACGGAGATATCATAATTATAAATATACAAGTCAGGAAGCGGGACCTGCGCTACGGACCTGGACGCCAAAAACAGAATGATTACCCAGGCTCTCACTTTACTTAGAGGATGTGAGAAGACGGACAGTGAATCGCGTTTTCAATGCGACCGGAGTTAACGCAAAAGCGGTAATTTTCGCAGGTCGAATCAGTGTTAACTTATCTATAAACAGCAAAGCGTTAGAGTTTTCCTGTTCAGCTAAGGCTGGAATCACTCTATGAAATTCCATCTGGTCCGAAACGATCTGAAAGCATACGCTTGATTCTCTGTTCGCAGTCCCCTGTGGTATGACTGAGAAACCATAATCCTGCCATGCTCTAACCGTTTTAGGTTGTTCCTGAATCGCAGGTTTCTGGCCGGGAATTGGCAGCTTTCCTTCAATTGATTTTACGCGTACTACGCTATCGTTCAATCGTGTGAAGATGCCGCTAATCTTTGGAGCGGCAATTTTCAATTCCGACACATATTTCTCGTTTTGAGCGTTTGCATCTTCCAAACGATCTGTCTCGTCATGCAATTGCTCATTACTCTTCCACAAGGCGCCGGTCGAAAACAATTCTACTGCTAGTGGCAGAGCCACTAAAAAGCAGAGTCCAACGGCACTTCTTGGATCTTGATTTCGGTTCGTGATCAAAGGCTTTCTCCTACCTCGATTTTAGCTATATCTAAAGAATGGTAATTGCCGTTAGCCTCGGCTTGAAATACGCACCTGCATTCTATGAATGGGGTGTCTCGTTGCGAACCAATGCGCGTTTCCACAATCTTGCTTCCGGGCGGTAACTTGCCCAAAAACGAATTCCGTAACTGGTTCCATGAACCTTCGCTCTCCGCTTCTCCTTCAAGTGTAATTAAATAAGCCCCCGGAACTTGAAAGCAACCTCCTGGGAGGGGCACGGTATAGTACTTGGCGCCATCTATTTCCAACCGAGAAAGGACCGTACCTTTTGGAACTGTCCGCTCCACTGCACCAATCAGTGCGCTGGCTGACATGCGCGATCGAAGTAGCGGCTCCCAATTGCGAATTGTTCTGAGGAGGATTTGTGTATCATGCAACTTTGCCAGTTCGGTTTGGATTCTGCCCTTGCGCTGCAAACTTAAGCCCTCGCGAACTTCTTCATCGTTCCTAACCTGATAAAGGTGATAGATGAGCACCAGGAACGGAAGTTGCAATCCTATCGCTGTGATAAGAAACAAAGCTGCGAAGCGATAACGAAAGTCATACCGGTATGCTTGCCTTGCTAATCGCTCCTCGCTGATAAAAAATGAGTTCATTCAAATTTCGCTTTTCATTGTTGACTGATCCAATGGAGGAGGTGCGGTATCGGGCCGTCATGAACCGTTCGTTGGCCAGTCGACTGGGACAGTATCAAGGGTTCCCCGAGTGCTGCCTTAAGATGCTCCTCATCGATAATGATGAGCCCTTCTTGCGTTAACTCATCATCACTCAATTCGGGTTCCTTAGAATACCAGAGATAGGTCGTTGCTGCCTCAAGAGCGAATTCTGTTGCATTACGGCGCACACTCGCCAAAGCCCGCTCTATGCTAGTTTCAGTTAAGAGATTTGTGAGCTTTCGATCTTTGATGACGCCAACGACGACGCTGCTTTCCCCGGCCACTAGAATGACCGAATGTTTCTCAGCTGTCGGCAACACATCGTTGGCCCAGGCCAAAACGGCCAGAGGTAAAGGCAGGATTGCCGAGATCGCGGCACCTTGTTCTTGGCTCCAAAGCTCTAGCACTGTCGCCGTGGTATCGGAAAGTCCAATCAGAAGTATGGTTTCTTCGAGTGTTGGTTTTGGACTCCCGTTGAGGCTCAGAGCACTATCCACAATATGCCACCGAAAATCTTCACGATCCCAACCACTCAAAATTTGCCCCGGAGCCTGGCGAAGTTCAGCCAGCGTTTCAGACGCAGTCTGCCGCCTCAATCTTTCCAGACTAAAAAGATTAATAAAAAGCTGCTCCGGCAGAGCATCTACCACAAAGCAATGTTGAAATCGCTGTGGAACATG
>JAFAXJ010000193.1 GCA_019241095.1 Verrucomicrobiota bacterium
AGATGCGTCCCGAGATCTCGACCGATTTTGATTTTCTTTAGCTGAACCTTACCGTCCGATGCGACAACTCCCACGGTGGTTCCTTCGGACCGAAAGAGCAACGTATTCTGCGGTATTATCAATGACCGACTGCTGGCGCCCGTACTCAGATGGACCTGCATGTAGGCACCCGGTAATAGCCGGCCATCCTCATTCGGAACATCCACTTCCGTCAGCAAGGTTCGAGAATTTGGATCGATAGCTCCAGCTGTTCGGACCACTTTTCCAGCGAAGCTCCTATCGGGAATTTCGCTGAACATCAATTCAGCGCTGTCACCCACCTTAACATTGTCTGACATGCTCTCCGGAACATTGACGTACACCCGCAGCGGCTTGATTCGGGCCACGGTAAAAAGCGCATTTCCGGATCCGGCGTTAACCAGTCCACCTATATCGGTGTTCCTCATCGTAACTATTCCGTCAAACGGCGCTCTCACGATTTTGAAATTTTCCAAGGCCTCGAGTCGTTTAACGTTTGCGTCATCTGCGATCACCGTAGCCTGATTTCCGTGGTACGTGTCTGCTGCAGTGTCAAAGTCTTGAGCAGCGATGACCTTGCGATGGAATAGGTCCTCATCGCGTTTATAGGTGCTCTCCGAAAGATGCAAAGCGGATTGGGCATTGTTCAGTTGAGCTCGCGCCTGATTTAATTGTTGATCCACTTCTGGTGTATCGATCTCCGCTAAAACATCTCCTTCGCGAACTTGGGAGCCGATGTCGAATTTCCAGCTTTTAACATAACCAGTCGTTTGTGCGTAGAGTGACGCCTGGATGTACGCCTGTGTTTGGCCCGGCAAAACGATCGAGATAGAAGCCGGTGCCTTCTCAGGTTTGACGACGATTACGGCAGGTTCAGACGATTGGGTTGTCTGCTGCAGGCGCTCAGTTGCGGCTGCTCGGCTTCGGATGCCGTAAAAAGCAATGCCGGCAAAACAGAGAGCCCCAGCAGCGAATAATATTAGAAGGAGAAATCTCCCAGTCTTTGGTTGGGAGTCGGACCGTTTAGGACCCGTTTCGCCTTCTTGCATGGAGGGGTGCGCCGTCATTTTATCACTCGAAGGAAGAGGCTCATTTGTTTTCATTTGGTGCACAGGAAAGTTTGGGAACTATCACTTGACGGTTCCGCGGGCCGAAGCCACCTCCGGAAAAACAAAGTGCTTCCTCACCATCATAAAAAGGGTTGGCACAAAGAACAGCGTTCCTACGGTGGCGAAGATCAACCCCCCTATCACCGCCCGCCCTAATGGAGCGTTCTGTTCACCACCCTCGCCGAATCCAATTGCCATCGGAATCATACCGATGATCATCGCTAAAGCAGTCATAATAACCGGCCGAACCCGAATGTAGCCGGCCTGCAGGGCAGCTTGGTACGAATCTCTCAACTCATGCAACTGCTCGTTAGCAAAGGTGATAACCAGAACACTGTTGGAGGTCGCTACTCCCATACACATGATCGTCCCCATCAGAGCGGGAATGCTAAGCGTTGTTCCAGTGATAAACAACATCCAAAGAATGCCCGCTAAAGCGCACGGCAAGGCGGAGACGATGATCAGAGGCTCAGTCCAGGATTGAAAATTAACAACCACTAATAGGTAGACCAGAATAATCGAAAAACCGAGGCCCCAATACAGGCCGGCGAAGGAGGCCTGCATTGTTTTCGTCTGTCCCCGGACAGCGATCAGGCTCCCCTGCGGCAGCTCTTGTCTGGCTGCGTCGACTAATCGCTGTACCTGCTCAGAAACATAACCCAAATCCTTCCCATCAACATTGCCATAGATGTTAATGACTGGCCGAATGTCATAATGGTCTACTACTGAGGTGGTGCTGCTGCGGGCGATACCGGCAACATTAGCCAGAATTTGCGGTGTGACCCCACTTCCTCCCAGAATCGGTAGATTCCGAAGAGCATCCAAAGAGTCCATTTGGTACTGCGGCTCCTGCGCATTCACCTGGTAGGTGACGCCGTTATTTGGATCGACCCAAAAATTAGGGCTGACCTGCTGAGAGCCAGCCAATGCTCCCAAAACACTATTCGCGACGTTCTGCTCTTGCAAGCCGAGGAGCGAGGCTCTGGACCGATCGACGTTGACATCAATTCGCGGCACATTATTCGGTTCCTGCACCCGGAGATCGACGAGACCAGGAACCGTCTTCATCTTGGCCATTAAGCGGGTAGCGAATTGAAAATTAGCTTGTTTGTTTAGTCCCTGAATCTGCACGTTAATTGGAGCAGGCAACCCGAAATTCAGAACCTGCGCTACGATATCGGAAGGTGGAAACCAGATTCCTACGTCCGGAAATTGCTGCTGAATGCGCCGACGGATCTCGCGGACAAACCGATTGGTTGGATCATGCTTCTCTTTTAAGGATACCAGGATGTCACCGTCTGCTGCGCTGATCGTACCGGTCGTATTATAAGAAAGATTAATGCCACTGTATGGGATTCCGAGGTTATCAATGATGCCGCCCAACTGGCTGGCAGGGATAATTTGACGCAATTGCTTTTCGATCAGATCAACGGTTCGGGCCGTCTCTTCGACTCGTGTTCCTGGCAGCATCCGGATGTGCAAATCGAAGCGCCCGGCATCGACAGCGGGAAAGAAATCCTGCCCAAGAAAGGGAAATAGCGCCATTGAAAGGGCCGCAAATCCAAGCGTCCCGAGCAACGTCAGAATCGGATGCCGCAAACAAAGCCCTAATGTATCGCGGTAGCTTTCACGGAATCGGCTGAAACCGTTTTCAAAGACGGCCGAAATTTTGCCGAAAATATTTTTTCGCCTAGGTCGAGCCGGCGACCGATGTTGGTCCATTTCGGCAGGCAGCAGGAATTTAGCAAAGGTGGGGACTACGGTTCGCGAAAGAAGGTAAGAGGCCAGCATCGCAAAGATCACAGCCTCAGCCAGCGGCACGAAGAGGTACTTGGCAGTTCCGGAAAGAAAGAAGATCGGAACGAAGACGATGCAAATACAGAGGGTAGAAACAAAGGCCGGCATAGCAATTTGAGCAGCACCGCGAAGTATACAATCCTCCATTGTTCCACCCTCGGCCATATTGCGATGGATATTTTCGATCTCGACCGTCGCGTCATCGACGAGGATTCCGACCGCCAAGGCAAGGCCCCCAAGAGTCATTATGTTGATGGTCTCTCCCAGAGCGCTCAGCACGACGATCGAACAAAGAATGGAAAGTGGAATAGACACGCAAATGATCAAGGTGCTGCGCCAGCTGCTCAGAAAAAGCAGGATCATCAACCCGGTCAGGCACGCCGCAATCACAGCTTCCCGAATGACACCTTGGATGGAGGCGCTAACGAAAATCGATTGATCCGTGAGAAGTGTAAGCTTTAGACCCTTTGCTGTAGGCGGCAAGGTCTGCTCGACCTCTGGCAGTTTTTGCTTGATTCCCTGAACGATGTCGAGGGTCGAAGCATTACCGTTCTTCTGGATATCCAGCATGGTCGCCCGAGAACCGTCGAACCGGACAATGTTGGTCTGAGGAATGAAGCCGTTTCGAACATTAGCGACATCCCGTACGTAGATCGTGCTTCCGTTGGCCAACGTCCTGATGGGAATTGCGTTAAGCTCTTCCAGCTTCGGCGGACTCGCGTTCAGTCCGACCTGATACTCGAACTGACCAACTTTCATCGTGCCAGAGGGCAGAATGACGTTGCCAGCGACGATCGCGTTCACGACGTCGGTAGGGGTCATTCCAACCGCCTGGAGCTTCTGATAGTCCAGGTCGACCGAGACATAGCGCTGTTTACCCCCATAGGGATATGGTACCGCTACTCCAGGCACAGTGATAAGCTGGGTGCGAACGAACTGGAGCGCCAAGTCGTTCAGTTGTTGTTCCGAGAGATTTTTGCCTGCTAGACCAATGCGCAGAACTGGCACATTGGTGGCGGTGAAACTAAGTACAAGCGGCGGGGTGATTCCTGGCGGCATCTGCCGCAAAGCCGCCTGCGAGATGGAAGTGACCTGAGCAATCGACTTGCCCAGGTTCGCGTTCGGCTGCAGGTAAATCTTTACCACTCCAATGCCATAAATCGATTGAGATTCGATGTGCTCAATATTGTCAACGGTGGTCGTTAAACCGCGTTCGAATTGGGAGATGATATGCGATTCCATCCCTTCCGGTGACATTCCCGCGTAGCTCCAGATAACGGAGATGACTGGAATATCAATTGATGGAAAGATGTCCTTCGGTGTTCGGGTTATCGCGACGACACCGGCTATCAGGATAAGAATGGAAAATACGGTAAAGGTGTAAGGACGCCGGAGCGCTAGGGCTACGATCCACATCATAAAAGTGATTCCCAGTGAAGTTTATCGCTTATCATTGGCTCGCCCTGTGATTTGGGCTCCCAGCACGTGGCTGACGGGTTTGCAAGCGGTTGCCGAAACTGCCACATGCATGGCTGGTCGTGCATAAAGCGAGTTCTCATCAGTCATAGTGAATCTACGTCCGCCTGGTATCACGTGGTTATGATTAGATACTGGTAAACATGACGCAGATGCCATGCCAATTGGTTGAGGCCAGAAGCAACTAGCCCATATTTTTCGCTGAAATGCGCCGTTGCGCTCCTAAGCGCCCGCGTCTGCGGGTTGTGCGGTGCCTACCAGCATCTGGAAAAGACACGCATTTTGCCACTTCCGCTCTCCAACAGCCGCATCCTTCTATTGCAAACTTTCCGGACAGGCTTCACACGTAAAATCAATCGGTCCGGAGCTCTTTTCATAAGATCCTCCTTAGTTTCGACAGGCATGATCTTCGTAAGCGGCTCGCACTCCGGAGAGGAACGCCCCGTGGACCGTGGACGGGAAATATTGCGCCCAGGTCGGCCGGCACGCCCAAATCGTGTGAGGTCCAAATGCGGCCGCCAATCCGGTCGCAAACCCCGGCGATTCTGGCCCCAACCACAACGACTTCGGCTTTTTGTCGTCTCGTGCTCATGAAGAAGCATGTTTCCGTAGCTCATGACAGCCTTGTCCGCCGGTGATTGTCGACCATTAAATCTTTCACGAAACGGCAGGCAGGGCACAGCAGGCGAAGCTGGTCTCACCGGTTCACGCCCGTCGAGGATAGCCAGGAGTTGCGGAGTGTGCTCGGGAGGAAATCAAACTAGATAGTAGGCTGCATCTTTCTCCGCGGTCTTACTCTGACCGAGGAGCTTGTAGGCGTCGCGTACCGCATTGAGGGTCGCTGAGTACGACGCTCCTGTCTCCGTGTA
>JAFAXJ010000254.1 GCA_019241095.1 Verrucomicrobiota bacterium
GTTACCTCTTCGTTCCTAACGACCTCTTGTTCCGAGACATTTCTTTTTGAAGAAGCCGGTAACAAAAATATTGTGAGAACCGCACAGACAAACGCCAGATTTGCGATGACTATCGCGAAGATAGCCCATATTTGGACGGCGAGAAAAGGCCTCATCAGGTCGTCAATAGCATCCATAGACACCTTGGAATCCTGGAGCGCCAATCCCTGAATCAGTCCTCCAACGGTGAGATTGAAAAACAGAATACAAATCCCGACAACGCCACCCCAGAAGTGTGTGCTAATTAATCCCGGCACAAGCCACTGCCGATCCAGCACCCGTGGTATGATATAATAGAAAGCACCGAAAAAAATAAGGCTGATAAAAGCAAAAAGGCCGAATTGCCAATGGCCCGGTACGACCATGGTAAACTGAGTGATGCTGGCGACGGTTCTGAACGAAAGAAGACTTGCCGCGACTCCAAAAACAGCAAACGCCATGGAGCCGACAACAATAAAGCGAAGTGCTGGATTCCAGCTCAAAGCTTCGAAATTACTATTCATCGTAAGATGAAGGTTTAAAGCAACAGCTATGACAGCAATTATACTCAACACTCTGGCGACAATACCAAAGGTCACCATCCACGCGGGCACCGGTCCGCCGATTATAAATGTCATTCCGATCCAACCGGATAAGAAGATCCATCCCCAAAACCCGAGCTGCGCTAGCCGATCACTAGCAATGGAGTTTCCGACGATCTTAGGGATGAGATAATAGGCCGCTGCCAATGCTATTGGAGCGAGCCACAAGCTGAACAGGCATCCAACAAACCAGGAGTGGACGACAGACTGCGAAACCCCGGCAAAATCTGAGCCATTCAAGAGAATTGTCGCAGTCGCATACATCCATGGAAAACAAAGGAACGCCGCCACTACATACCATTCCGAGATATACAGGCTTCTGGATGTCTGATTCGTATAGACCAGAACAGCCCAGATATCAGCCAAAACGAAGGCCCAAAATAAGCAGAAAGCGGCTTGCCCGGGGAATTCTAAAAAGTCTTTCCCGTTGCCAGCACCGACAAGGATTGCCAATACTCCGATAACTAAGCCGATATTCCAGAGAATCGCTGCATACACAGGTATTGATGAAGGGCGCGGAACCGATCGCGAGAGTCGTGCAATGAGCCAAAATCCAATCGCTATAGCGGCAGAAGACGCCCAGCCGTAAACAAAGGTGTTTTGAAAAATGGGATAGGCGCGTCCATAGCTAAGCCAGGCGATCCCGAAAAATACGTTTGGGTCTGCCGCTTGCATTGCGGATAGCATCCAGAAAAGTGAAGACCAGAAGAGCCAGAACACCGCCGAACCGGCAAACAACAAGATAGGCACTCGCACGGCACGGTCAGTTGCTGACGAGATGCCTGGATCAGCACTTGACACGTACTCTGATGATTGTGCTGAGACGGCAGGATGATTCATTGCGTAAGCTTACCTTGGTTTCGTTGATGGTGAGGGCGCAGCTTGTACATTTACTTGAGGCGCATGCGAATTTTTAGAAGCACCAGGTGACGCTGAAGCTCCAGGTGATGGTGCGCCGGGAGAAGGTGGCCCGGCAGTAGGATTGATAGGTCCAGCGGCATGAGGATGGTTTGCCTGGAGGTCCCTCACCACCAGTTCCATGGCGCGTTCAATCGGAACGCCGACAATCTTCTTATCCTTGTCGACCCAATGATAATGGTTCAGGATTTTCTGATTATCCGCTTCGAGCGACGCAAGCGTCTGCAACCGCTGTTCTCCTCGCTGGTCGTCAATGGTGGGGATCCCTTGCCGTTGTTTGTTCAAAAGCAGAACTAATCCACTGAACAAGAGAATCAATATCGCACCGGTGATCATCTTCGCCGGAGATATTTTCCTGGTCGGTATCGCCTCAGCCACAGTACGTCCTCTCTAGTTAGCTACCCGAATCGACTCCAAGAGCCGCGGATCGCGACTAGGGAAAAGGGAGGCGCTGCCCAAACGCCGCACGAAGATGAAAACCAACGGCAACCCAATAGCCAGCCACGCTAAAATATCAAGAATGCTCAATTGTACCCCAGCAGGATGAACAAAAGGCATCACCGTCACATAGGTATCGATAGCGTGCATGAACAACACCCAGATCGAGATGGGCACAAGAAACCTGGCATCCCGTTTGGTGTAGTAAAACAGCAAATACAGAAATGGAATGAAAAAGCGGCCAACCACCATAAAGGTGCTCAGAGCGTTCCAGGATTCGATGTTTCTCCGGATGAACCATTCTGTTTCTTCCGGAATGTTCGCATACCACATCAGCATGTATTGGCTGAAACCGATGTAGCCCCAGAAAATAGTAAAAGTTAAAAGGAGCTTACCCATCATGTGATTGTGCTCCTCATTTACAAACTGCAAATACCCGGCTCGTTTTATTGCAAGTACTACCAAAATCAGCAAAGCCATTGCAGCACCTGCAGCTCCGGCGAAAATGTAGACCCCCCACATGGTCGAAGCCCAATGAAAATCGACAGATGCTAACCAGTCAAAAGCGAGAAAGGTCGTACATGCAACAAATAGCAGAATTGAGGGAAAGGAGACCCCACGCATTTGAATGGACCATTTAGGATCGCCATCCGAATCTTGTCGAACTGAGGTTCGCCTGAAATACAAAGCTGCGATGCTAAAGAACGCAAGATAAAGAACAGATCGCAGCCAAAAGAAAGGAACGACGATCCCGCCAAGATGAAATTCGAAATACCCGAGTTTGGCTTTAAGAGCAGGTTCTGCAGCGAGATTTTGTTGAGCGCCAATCCACTCCCAAATATCCCTGCGAAAAAAGAAAAGCGGTAGAAAAAACGGAATCATCCACGGCAGCAGGCTCGCAAGATTTTCCATCTGCCGGCGCACCACAATGCCCCAGCCTGAGTCGGTTGAGTGGTGGACCAGGATCCAGAAAAAACATCCAATCAGGATCGTGAAGAAGTATATAAAGGCGAATAACCAGGAAAATACAAACTGCCGCCGCAGCGCGGAACCTTCATGCCCCACAAATCCAACCAGCAGAACAATCAGCAAACAAAACAGCCCGATACCAAGGGTAATCCACAAAGGCCTTTCAAACTTGCGCCCTTCGAAAATCTCTGGTTCAGGAACTCTGAAATGGTTGT
>JAFAXJ010000606.1 GCA_019241095.1 Verrucomicrobiota bacterium
AATCGTAGAATTCCAATGCACCGCCAAGTGTAGCTAAGCCTAAAGTAGTGTAGTCTGATCGTGTTAAGGTTCGAGACTTCATCTGGGGTTAGCTCTGAGAGTACAGCTAGCTTACTGAATCCTGCTCTAACTGAATGAGGATATTTCGCCAATCGGTTGACTCAGGAGAGTGGGGCTTTCGTTTACCAAAAAACAAGGCCTGATTTTCGCCTCGGGTATTATACATTTCTACGGACGTGACAACGCCATCTCGGGTTGGCTTACGTACAATCCAGACAGATCCGATGAGCGGTTCGCAAATGTGCAGACTGAAGTCAGGATCCAGCACGTTGAGCCAACCCTTATCGGTCGTAACTGTCCGAATCAAACCAGTATGTATTTGGATACAACCGGGATTTCCGACAAACACCATGATTGCAGTTTGCGAATTAGAGGCGATTTCTAAAAGCCGCCGAACGCTGCAAACTGATAGCTGCACCGCTCTTGGCTCACCGGCCAATTTAAGGGCCTCGGTCCGACCTAATCGAAAGCGTTGCAGCAACGTGTAAAACTCGTGGGTGTCCTGCATCTCATCCCAAGCTTTTCGAAACGCAGCCAAATCCGATGCACTGTCAATTGGTTCGGAAAGGAGTTGCTTTCTGGGAGTGATTTCTATGTCAACCACCGGCCTTTTATCAGTGACTCCAGAAATGAGGTCAAAGAATTCTCTCTCATTTGAGCTAGCCGAAACCAAAAATACCTTGTGAACCGCATCCCCGTGAACGTCAAAGAATTGAAGACTTTTCTTCTCCTTATCCACGACGGCGAACGCGTACTTCCAGCGATTGAGAAACAACCGAAGATCGATATCTGCTCCAAGGACAGATCCCATTCCGCTTTCAAAGATACCTACCTCCTCGTAGACGCCTTTGCGCTCGTGCACAGCAATTTCGTTTCTGGTTAAGGCAAGTACTTTTCCCAGGCGTGGTATGTTCAGTAAGATCGCATTCCAATCCGGTATCAAACGTTTCACGGTGTTCTGATCGGTCTCGGATAGTAACAATTCCGCTTCCGTAACCCCCAGTTTTTGAGCGGCATCCCGTCTGCGTATACCAGGATTATCCTGTCTGAGCGCTAACCACCGATCACGGACCATCAAATCATCTAAGCAAACGAACTGACGAAAGCAAGCGGGCAACTTCCGCGGCTTTTCCGATTTCCTCGGCTTCTCGAATCCCCTTTTCAGCTATTTTCCCAGCGCTCTCACCTTTTTCGCCCAACTGACAACCACTTCCCGTTGATCTCCATTCAGATCGGTAGCAACCGCCCTGAATTCCAGTTCAGAAGCATTTGGCACTTCCTCCCAACAGGGAAAAATTCGGTAAGGAGGACTATCCGCAATTCCCAGGTTTACGAATTCACCAATTCCTTTTGCTCTCACCTGAAAAGAAACGGTGCAAAAACTATTCTCTTCAGCTTTGACCTCCCAACGGCCATCGAGTTCAGATGTCCGACTGACATTCAGCCGTAATTCACCTAAGCCGCCTACGGGAGAATTCTCGGAGGCCTTGAAGATCGCGCAAGACAGGGGTGCAGCTTCTATCGTCACCTGCCCATGCTCAGCTTTCACACTCGGATTTACAGGAGAAGAACTGTAGATAGGTTCCCAGCCCGTCGCTGGGACCATAAAAGTTGCAGTTTGCCTCGTCGTAGCATTGTTGAATATAATTAACAACTCTTTTCGACTGTCAGGATCGACTCTTGATACAGCGAAAATGCCGGGCTTATCAGAGGAGTAACGAACAATCTGAAGTCCGCTCTGAAGACTAACGTTAGCTCTTCTTAATCCTATCAGTTCGCGTAACTTCTGATAGATGGGATTAGCTTCGTTGAATGCGTCTCCACGACCGCCGCCTATCCTGTTCTCTTTTTCGAAAACAGGCACGCTTGACTGGAACATATCTTCGCGACTAAAGGCGTCTCCACCCTGTCCGGTAAAGCCTTGTTCATCGCCATAATAGATAGCTGGAATTCCTCTTAACAAAAATAACAAACTGTGAGCTAGAGTATCCCTGGCCAACCGTTCGTTGTCTGACGAGTCTGGCAGACGAGCTAACAAGAAATGGCCTATGCGTCCTATGTCGTGGTTACCTAAAAATGTTATCAGACCCTGAGCGCTCGCCTTTGCCGTCGTGTAATAACTATCTTTTGCAAAGAAATCGGCCACAACCGATGGCGCAATCTCGCCGGATGCAAAATCGACTATCGTTTTTTGAAAGCCGAAATCCAGAACGCTTGAAATGCCGGCACGGTGAACATAGTCCGATAGTATTGCCGGGTCAGGATCGTAGATCTCTCCAAATATTAAAAAATTCGCTCGACCGGAACGAGCAGCTTGTTGCTCCATTGCAGGCACAAACTGCTGCCAGAACTCGTTATTCACATGTTTTACTGTATCTAATCTTAATCCAGCTAAGTCGACGTCCCGAATCCAATTCTGATATATAGCGATCATGCCGGAAACGACCCGGGGCTGCTCCGTGAAAAGATCGTCCGTTCCTGGCAGATCCCCATAAAGTGCGCTCTCCCCAGCACTCGACACTTCACCCCGATTGTGGTAAACCGTGGGGTCATTTAGCCAATCCGGCTTCTTGGCATGTTGATCAGCCTCTTCAGCAAAGACCGGTATAAGGGGAAAACTGACAGCCGCATCTAACTTCGGAAATTGTTTCCCAAACAGGTAATCTCGATCATCGAACGGCGTTCCGTTTGCGTCCCGATAAGGCTTGGAGAATTTGTACTGGTAAGCTCGCGATCCGCTCTTGGATTTCAGGACGTTAGCTGTGTGATTGACAACCGTATCAAGGATTAGCCCTATCCCCCTCTCCTTTGTTTCATTGGCGAGATTACACAAATCAGCTTTGGATCCAAAATGTGGGTCGACATCAGTGAAGTCGAGAATCCAATAACCATGGTATCCAGTTTTCAGAACGCCACCGCCATAGTCATGAATGGGTTGGTTTCGGAACACCGGAGCGATCCAAAGTAAGTTGACACCTAGATCCTGCAGGTATTTCCACCGATTTGTTATTCCCTTGATTGTGCCCCCATGAAAAAAGTCAATGTCCGTCGGATCGAAGCCATTGTTACGATCTGGCACTAAATTACTGGAACTATCGCGACTGAATCGGTCAGGTAACAGGAAATAAATCACTTTACCCTGAGCCGGGCTGCGAGCCCCGACCGGAAACTGGCCGGACTTCACTTTTACCGGCGCGGAAAGCAAAACAAAAATCAGCAAAGAACGGAAAAGATTCACTGGCACACGTTAATGATAGTCCGCAACAGGAGAAGACGCGACAAGGCGATGGCTGCGTATCGGAGGGGTCCCATTGCTCGCATGGCTCCTATAGGTCTGACCGGCCCCTTGCGTCCAACAAGTCACATGGCAGTTACCCTCACCCGATACCGCGCCAATAGGCGTGGGCTGAAAAAGATAGCGCCAACTAACATGGCTGCGCTTGAAAAAAGCGTCATGGTGATGACCATAGCCATCGGGGTGCCTGTATAGAGACAAGCAACCAGTTCGCTGGACAGAGCACCGCCAAACATCCGAATACTTCCAAACACCGAGGACGCAACCCCGGCAATTTGAGACATAGGTTCGAGCACACCATGCACGATGTTGGGCATAATCAAACCTACGGTGAAAGTAATCAGAAAGAGCATTGGCATCACGGAAAGCGCGGTCAGAACGCCCGAGAGTTCCATGGTTAACATGAAACCGCTTGTTGCCATCGCTAAAAAAAGGCCTATCACGATCAGCAAACGTGAAGAAACGCCGCGGGAGTTTAGCCGACCACTGAGAAAGGCTCCGATCGCTATGCCAACCGCGTTGACTGCGAAAAGGATCCCGTACCCCCTTTGGCTGACATGAAAGAATTCAATAAAAACGAAAGCGCTTCCTGTCACATAGGCAAACAGCGTCCCGAAACTGAGGCCGCCTAGGAGAGAATAAGTGAGGCAGCTTCGATGAGAAAGTATCTTCCAATAGTTGGAAACTAGCGCCCCAACTTGTAATGCATCCCGATCCACTGTCGGGATCGACTCTTTCAAACTCAAACCAATGACAAAAGCCAAAATACCTCCGGCAACCGCAAGGGAGAAAAAGACTGCTCGCCAGCCTAACCAAATGGCAATCAGGCCGCCAAGACTCGGCGCTACAATGGGCGCAATAGTCGCAACAACACTGATATAGGAAAGCCGGGTGCGCGATGCCGCACCGGAAAACAGATCCCTGATTATTGCAAACACGATCACTGCTCCTGCTGCTGCCCCGAATCCTTGAACAAAGCGCCAGAACGCCAGGGTCGCAATAGTGGGCGACAGTGTACAGCCAAGTGCCGAGAGAGTGAAGACGCCACATCCCAACAAAAGTGCAGGACGCCGTCCGATCCGATCGCACAAAGGTCCGAAAAAAAGTTGTCCGCCGGCAAAGCCAGCCATAAAAAGACTCAAAATGAGAGCGGTGGCGACAGGACTTGCGCGCAGCGCTAGTCCAATCGTTGGAAGAGAAGTCAAGCAAGAATCAATCGAAAGCGAAGGCAGAGTGACGGTTGCTGCGAGCAAGACGATGAAAGACTTTGATTGAGGATCGATTTTCCGGAAGCTTTTTCGTCTTTCCGCCCTAAGTAAAGTTTCCATGCTGTTTGCCATGTGACTGAGCGGACAAAGGTGACAGCTGTGAACACCGTGTCAACCGAGGGCTTCCCGCCTCGTGCCCGTCCTCGCTGCAGAGTCCTTCAAACAAATGCTTTTGGGTCTTGCCAGTTTTCTACATACGAGCTTGGCTTGGTCCTGATTGCATTTCCCCCATTTTTATGAGTGATTTAGTTCTGCTCTCTCTGCTAAAGAAGCAGATCAGAGGCGGAAGTTCCGGGATGGTTTGTTGACACCGTTAAGCAGCTGTAACCAGGGAGTCTCTTCCCGATCAAGGCTCTGGCCACCTCCGCCGAGGGGAACGGATCGATTGTCGCCCGCACTGGAAGGCGATTGATCGATAGACACTCGGGGGCTATCCACCTCTTCACAGAGCCGATGTGAATCGGGTCAGGTGTTGTTTACACAATTTACACAACTAGTCAGGAGTTCTCGATTGGCAGGAGTTCAGGAGTGAAAGTTCGGATACCTGCGATGGCCCAGAATTCTCGGGCAGCGTAGCATAATCTGACATGCTGTGCCGCGATTGAACGACGGCTTCGAGCAGGAACTCCAACGCCGTTTCTAAGCCGGAAAATTTCGCCGCACAAAAAGAACACCGTACGGCGGAATTTCCGCGTTCCTTTCAATTTTGCGACCGCCCAATAGGTCAAAGACTGATTCCTTAAAGACCACCAACTGAGGGCTGCGGGTGAAGTTCAAGAGAAAGCAGAATCGCTCTACCGCATCGGAACGCTCCACGGTTTGAATTTCGGCAGGAATATCCGCCCACGCACCGAGCGGATCTCGAATCGCCAGCGCGTCCAGCAAGGCGGCCACGTTCTCCTGAGTGAAAAAGGTGCCAAAATGGATGACCCGACCCCGACCTTTATGATGAAGGGTTATGGCTGGCCCACCCGCATAGTAGTCCGTTGCAAAAGAAGCGAGCACGCTCACCTGGTCACTGGTGCCAGCGAGTACCTCGTTGAAAACCGGTGCTTCTACCAAACTGCTTGAATCGCCGAAGCGCATGGCGGACTTCTCGCCAGGCGTCACGATCGTAAAATCTGTCACCCGCGCACCGACCAAGTTTTCATAAAATGATTTGCCGGCCGCGTCGTAACACCAATGGTTGCGGTCCCGGTAGCCGCTCCAGCAACCGAAAATCAGGGTACCGCCCTGTTCCACATAGGCCTGCAAAACCGGCAGATCGGCGCCTGTCAGCACGTGCGCGTGCGGAAAAAAAACAACGTCGTATCCAACCAAATCGCCAGCCTCCTGGACGCTTGATAGGGGCACCACGTCCACAGTCAAATGTCGTTCAGATAAGGCCTGGTATACACCCAGCTCGCTGGTATGTCGGTACTTGCCGGTGGCTCTCTCGATAAGCGCATGCGATTCATTGTCGAAATCGTACAGAATAGCTGCGCTTGACAGACAGCGGGTCCCTGTCAAGACGTCTGACACGCGCTTGATTTCCTCCCCTAGCCGTCTGGCTTCTTCCAACCGCCACCCATTTCGCTCGTCGTGGTACAAGAGGCCGTTCCAGTGAGCCTCCGAACCGTAGGGCAGCGAACGCCAGCGGAAATAGAGGAGGCCGTCAGCTCCGTGCGCAATGGAGTTCCAGCACCACAGGCGCATCTGTCCGGGTTTAGGCGTGGGATGGAGGTAGTCGGGGTTGCCGTTCAGAATGCCACCGATTTGGCCGCTGGGTCCCGATTGCTGTTCCAGTACCATGAATTTCGGCGAGACCCCCCGCATTCGAGAAAGGAGCCTGGACTCGAAACGGTCGCGGAAACCTGGCGGGAGCGTGAGGTCGCATACCTTGAATTCCGGGTAGGAATCGTACGACAGAAAATCAACAACCTCCTGAACGAACTTAGGTAAATCTACGCTCGTCATGCTTTGAAACGCATTGTGAGTCACAAATTGATTCGGGGCGATCCGCTTAATGACCTGGCGTTGTATCGCCCCAAACCGGATGGTCATGTCGGAGGTGAAGCGATAAAAGTCCAACAACAGGCCTGGGTTCTGGTAAGTAACGGTGGGTCGTGGCAACCAGACCTGGTCCCAAGTGGTGTAGGTCTGCGACCAGAACGCGGTACCCCAACTCTGGTTCAGGGCGGCGAGCGTTCCGTAACGCTCCTGGCACCAGGCGCGAAACGATTCGTGATCGCTTGGCGCGAAACTGACGTCAAGATGGCAGTTTAGTTCGTTATCAATCTGCCAGCCGATTACCGCTCGGTGCTCTCGATAGTGCTCCGCCAGCGCCTCGGTGATAGCGAGCGACTTCTGCCGAAAAATCGGTGACGTGTAATTGTAATGACGCCGGGAACCGTGCACGAGGGGATTTCCTGCAAAACTCACTCGCAACACTTCCGGGTAGCGTTCAGTCAACCAGGCCGGCGGCGTGTAAGTGGGCGTACCCATGATCGCCTTCAGTCCGTGCCGATCGCAAAGCTCAAGTGCACGATCGAACAACGCAAAGTCGTAGTGGCCTTCCTCAGGTTCCCAGACGCTCCAAGCTCCCTCCCCCATTCGGACCACGTTCATGCCGGTGCTGGCGATGAGCCCAAGGTCCGAATCCCACTGGGATTCCGACCATTGTTCCGGGTAGTAAGCGACCCCGTAAAGAAACGAATTGTAGGAATAACTCTTGTCCATGAATAAGCTTGACGGCTTTAGCGCAAATATAGGTATGACAGTGGACACGCCTAAGAATACCACGAGCGCTATCGCGCAATAGATCCAACGTTGTATGTGTTGGGATAAATCTTTTTTCACTCTTCCTTGGAAACTCGCACCGCTTGCTGCAGTCTTTCGATAAACGGCCATTCTGATGGTCGCATCTTTTTTTGTGCTGCGGCGACGGTGAAAAACTTCGCTTCGTCGATTTCTGGGAATTTACTGAGCTTGCCCGAGTGCGGAGGCCATTCCATTTCAAAGAGGTTGCTCCGAAGCTGGGTTGGATCGCAGGATCCTGCGAATGCCCATGCATAAATCATTTTACCGGACTTTTGCCGCGCTGAACCGAGATCTATATACGGCGGTTTCGCTTCGATGGAGGTCTCTTCCCAAAACTCTCGAAGCGCACCGGCCAGCGGAATTTCTCCCTCTAAAAGTTCGCCTCGAGGGAAAGTCCAAGAATCCTTTTTTTTCCAGAAAGGACCGCCAGGATGGACAAGAAGCACTTCCAATCGTTGATCTGTCAATCGGTACATGATCAACCCTGCACTTACGGCTTTCGTCACCACCTTAGATATTTTCCCTTCTGCAAAGCGATCGCCAGCGCGTGCCGTGAACACCTGAAAAAGCTACTTGGGTCGCATCCCATACCAGCCGCCAAAAGCGGGTAATCGGATTTTACCTTCATCCACGGGAGCGCAAAAGTCATGAACTTCGATAGGCCTCCAATCGCCCTTCAGATCATGCGATGCGTCATGGTTAGATAGATTGAAGATGCAAAGAATATCTTCGCCTTCCCATGATCGTTCAAACGCAAGGACTGGATTGTTCGAATCAACGATTCTCAGATTTCCCAGTACCAATGCCGGATGCTGTTTGCGCCAGTTTACAAAATTGCGAAAGCTTTGCAAAACTGAGTCAGGATCTTTTTCCTGCTCGTTTACAGCGAGCCTTAGATGTTCTTTCGAAATCGGCAGCCAGGGCTTAGTTTGGCTGAAACCGGCATTTGGCAATTCGGAAGACCATGGCATGGGTGAGCGACATCCATCCCGGCCTTTAAATTCCGGCCAAAATTCAATACCCCACGGATCACGCAAATCATCAAAGTTAATCTCAGCTTCGGTTAATCCAAGCTCCTCACCTTGATAAATGCACGCCCCCCCGCGCAGTGAAAGAAGTACAGCTAACAGAACCTTTGCCAAAGCTTGGACATTACCCTGCAGATCTGCTGAACTTCCATACCTGCTGACCACGCGAATATTATCATGATTACTCATTGCCCAAGTAGTCCACCCAGATCCTAGAACTGATTCCGTGCGCTCGATGATTCGCCTGAGAAAAGAAGAACTGAAATCAGGCTCCATTAAAGCAAAGTTATAACAACTATGCAGATGCTTGCCGGTTTGGGTATACTTGGCACTAACAGCAATCAGATCCACATCGGCAATCTCGCCTAGCAAATAGCTATCTTTGTATTGATTGGTCAGAGATCGAAGCTCCGCTAATACTTCCAGAGTGCGTGGCTGGTCCCTCGAGTAGATCCATTCTTGCCATTGTATCGGCTGAACATAGCGTTCATCAACTACCCGAGATGGATTATCCCGCAGTTCAGGGTCATGGGCTAAAGTAGTGATTGCATCCAGACGAAGGCCGTCAACGCCTGCATCCAACCAATAACGCACCTCCTTAAACATTGCGTCAACAACTTCAGAGTTATGCCAGTCCAGGTTTGGTTGGCTCTTGAGATAATGATGAAGATAATATTGTCGGCGGCGCGACTCCCATTGCCATGCAGGACCGCCAAACGTGCCATGCCAATTGTTTGGTGGTGTGCCGTCAGGTTTGGGATCCGCCCACACATACCAATCAGCTTTATCGTTGGTACGGCTTTGACGACTCTCCTTGAACCAGACGTGCTGATCGGAGGTATGAGCCATCACCATATCGATTATGACTTTCAACCCTCTTTCATGCGCCGACGAAATAACTGTCTCAAAGTCAGCGTTCGACCCGAAGATCGGATCGACCGTCCGATAATCAGCAACATCGTACCCATAGTCTTGCATCGGTGATTTGAAGAATGGCGAGATCCAGATCGCGTCGACACCGAGAGACTTGATATAATCCATCTTGCGATGAATGCCTGGCATATCTCCGATGCCATCGCCCGTCGTGTCCAGAAAACTTCTTGGATAAATTTGATAGATGATTGCTCCGCGCCACCAATCCGACTTCATAGAAAATTTTGCTCGTTAAATCTTCGGCCATTCAGGTCTGATGACGCATGATATTGCCAGCTTTATCTTCTTTAACCTCTAAGGAACCAACACCGCCCCTTCCTCGCCACCTCGTCCTCGTGCTCAAAGCTCTCAAATCCTGAAGCAACATCACAAACGTCCAAAACTGTCCCCAGTGGGTAACCTCCCGTTATCATAGCCAATCGTCCCGCAAACAAGGACGAAAAAGAAGTTAATACCAGCTTGGCGCAATTCCTGATTTCCCGGGCTGTCTTCCCCGAATATCGCCCCGACCAAAACCTGAACAGTTAACTCAAGAGTAAAAACTTTTTGGGAATGCGACTGGATTCTAACCATCAGTCTCATATAACAGTCGCTGTCCTCTCAAAATTAGACCTTGATCAATCGTTATTCGCTAGATGCTGATGAAACCTTTGGAGCCGAGTGCATGATGAACCATGAAATAGCGCTTTCTAAAGCAAAGGATATAGCCGATCGCGTGCTGGCGCCTGCAGCCAAGCAGAACGACGAAGAAGGTCGATTCTCGACCGAAGCCGTGGATACGCTCGGCCAAGCCGGGTTGCTTGGATTAACCCTCCCGGCCGAGTTTGGTGGAACTGGTTTAGGACCACGAGCGTTCGCGGCCGTCACGTCAACGATTGCAGAGGCGGACGCATCGGTTGCAATGGTTTATGTAATGCACATTTGTGCCACCGCCGCCATCGCTTCGGCCCGGCCAGAAGCCGCAATTTCAAAGGTTCTGAGTGATATTGCGTCCGGCAGACATCTTTCCACCCTCGCCTTTAGTGAGTCTGGCTCGCGTAGTCATTTCTGGGCGCCGATGTCGCAGGCGCGCCGGACCGGCGCGAGTATCAATCTTACTGCAAAGAAATCCTGGGTGACGAGCGCCGGTTGCGCGCAAAGTTACGTGGCATCATCTCTTGCGCCCGACGGGGACGGTCCGACTACGACTACCCTCTATTTAGTTCCGGCAGGCGCGCCCGGTCTTTCAGTAGCACTCGCGTTAACGATCTGATTGATCATTCGCCGGCGCTTCCCCGCATCGAATCAGCCACCGAACCTTACCAGCCTCGATAGTCGTATCGACCAGAGTGTTGCGTGTAAAACGGCACCAAATTTCGAGCTCAGCGCCAAGCTCGTAGCGGCCGCCGGCAAGCGCCAGGAGATCGCCGCGACGACATTGACGCAAAGCGCCAATCAACTCAGGCAACAGACCTGTGGCGAATGACTTGCCGCCGGCATCAAGCTCAATCTTTGCTTTGCTTAACATGCGTTACAGCCCTGAGCTCTCCAAAGTCAGCCAATTCTCATCTTAATTAATGCCACTCGGAGTGAAATCAAACTGCTGGCTCTGCGCCATTCTTCATTAAACCGATGTAATTACGACAAGAGGCCGACCAGGGGTTCGGGAAAGCCGCGTTGAGCAGATTCCTGCTTCCGGCGTAGAAAGATTGCGTCTAAGCCCATGCTACGTCCAGGTCGTTGAACAAGCAGCGTAATCTGAATCATAATAAGGAAAAACTAGGTCCAAGGCCACTCCGCCGGGGAACGATAGAGGCCCAACCACAGGTTAATTGCCATCAGTGCTCCGACCAAAGCGCCCAGCCGGCTGAATAGTCCAAGAATCAGGGCTACGGCAATCAGCACCTCGGCCATATAGACCTGCGGGGCGAAGAAGTAGAAGTGCGGAATCACTTCATCCTGCACGAAATGCCGCTGCACCTCGGCACTGGACCACTTCACCATTTCCTGCATCCAGTAAAGCAGGCCACCGTAAGAAGGGGTTGTTTCCAAAGGGATTGCTGCCACCACAATGCGCCAATCAATACTCGGGCTAGCCAATTCCAAAGGTGCAGAATCGGCCGTTGACGTGCGTCTCGGCCAAAGATTGATCGCCGCAATCACAACACTCGCAATGAGCAGAAGCCAGAAAAGATACGTAGTCCAGCCACTCTGAATAAGAATTTCAGAATATCGTAAACCGGATTAGTTCTCATATTCTCACTTCCTATTGTTCTATACGTGAGCCGAACGCCTTTGTAGCTACAAACCGGGCTATATCACAGTGATGGTGAGATGCGAGGCCCGACTTCCTATTCCCGAGTTACCAGAAGCTTCGATCCAGCGTCCGATATTGAACAGCTTCGGAAATATGGTCTGCCCTGATACCTGGCGACCCGCTCAAATCAGCAATAGTTCGAGCTACCTTTAAAATGCGATCGTACGCGCGTGCACTGAGGTTCCACGCGCTCACCGCTTGTTTCAATAAATCCAAGCTCTCCTGATCCAACGCACAATGTTTACGAATCACTCTGGGGACCATGCGAGCGTTACAGGTAAAATTCTCTTGCCCCGCAAAACGCTTCATCTGAGTCAGCCGAGCTCTTTTGACGCGTTCACGAATCGATTCTGAAGACTCTTCTGCTGAAGTTTCGGTGAGATCCTTGAGCTCGATTCCGGGCACCTCGACGTGAATATCAATCCGATCGAGAAGAGGGCCGGAAAGCCGGGTTCGATATTTCTGAACCTGCGAAGGAGTGCATCTGCATTCACGCTTTACGTCGCCATAATGACCGCAAGGACATGGATTCATTGCTGCAACAAGCATAAACTCGGCAGGAAACGTGAAAGAGCCTGCCGCTCGAGCGATAGTGACTCTGCCATCCTCCAGCGGTTGTCGCATCACCTCAAGAGTTGAACGGTGAAATTCCGGTAGTTCATCAAGAAAGAGCACGCCGTTATGCGCTAGACTCACCTCTCCAGGGGTCGGGTGGCCTGAGCCTCCAAGCAATCCGGCGTCAGAAATAGTATGATGCGGACTTCGAAACGGACGTGTCGTTACGAAACGCCGCTCACAATTCAGCTGCCCGCAAATGCTATGGACCTTAGTGGTCTCGATTGCTTCTCGAAGACTTAAAGCCGGCAGAATCGAGGGAAGCCGTTTCGCGATCATCGACTTGCCTGAGCCAGGCGGACCAATCATCAATAGGTTATGGCCGCCCGCTGCCGCAACCTCGACTGCGCGTTTCACATGCTGTTGGCCTTTCACTTCAGCAAAATCGGCGTCAAAGTTGTTCGCTTCGCACCAGTTGAGGTGCGACTGGACCATTTCCAATTGCACCTCACCTCGAAGAAATTGCACTATCTCAGAAAGCGAACGCGCGCCAATTACACTGATTCCTTCAACCACTGCAGCTTCCTGTGCGTTCAGGACTGGAACGATAATCAACTTGCGCCCGCGGCGGCGCGCCTCCAAGGCAATTGGCAGCGACCCTTTTATCGAACGCACTTCTCCGGAAAGCGCGAGTTCTCCTACAACACAAATATGACTCAGATCAGGCAACCTGTTTTCCGTAAGGACCTTTAACATTCCGAGCGCAATCGGGAGATCAAAACTTGGTCCTTCCTTGCGAAGATCTGCCGGAGCAAGATTCACAGTGATTTGCCCCTTGGGCCAATGAAGTGCACTGTTCGTAATCGCCGTGAGCACACGATGCTTGCTTTCTTTGACAGCAACATCCGGCAACCCGACTACGGCAACCTTGCCTTCCTCACCCCAGCCGGCATGCACCTCGATCTCGACTTCATGAGCATTGACGCCAACCAGTGCGGCGGAGTAGACCTTTGAGGGCATCAGTTATGATGTATCGACATCGGAATATGACAACATCTTTTTATTGTGTTCCGCAGATAATTAACGTTCGTCGTGCGCGAGCTTTTCTCATCGTAGCTCTTACGGTCATCGGCCCCGTAATAAGCTTTGGCCAACTTGGCCGAGCCAAGATAACCCAGGAGTCTCAGTTCGGCAGCAGCTTGCCGAAACCGGCAGTAATTTACGTTACCGATTTCTCGTTTGACCCGAGTCAGCTGCAATCTTCAAATCCCTTGCAAAGCGGTCCCCTGAGACAACGTTTGAACAGTTTGCGTGGTGTGGACACAAGCCCCGAAGGCCGGGCTAAGTCGATAGTTAATCTCATGGCGGATTCAATCGTCCGCGATTTGCAGGCAAAGCAACTCAACGCAGAACGCGCATCGATAAGAGTTTCACCGCAAACGGGCTGGATCGTCAAAGGCAGGTATAAGACGCTCGAACAGGGCAGTAGGGTGGCAAGTTCCGAGGTTGGGTTCGGCGCCGGCTCGCCACTGGTTCAAGTGGAGGTAACTCTGGATCAGGTCCATAACGGCAGACAAAGACCCATTCTTTTGTTTGGAATGAATAAGGAAAACTCCAAGGCGCCCGGCGGAGTTGCGATGTCTGCTGCGACCCACAACCCCTATGCTATGGCGATTAAGTTTGTGCGTTCAAGAAACGATCTTGAGAGAAGCATTCAGCAGACGGCAAAGTTGATTGCTGATCAGATTGCCAGAAAAGCTGGTGTTTGAACACAGTTCATCGGCCGCGGACGTCTTGCCCATTGTGGCATTCGCGCTGATGATAGAGAGGTATGAAATCGTTGTCAGCACAGGACGAGGCGAAACGTGCAGCCGCAGAGAAGGCAATCGAAGCCTTTCTGAAAGATGGAATGATTGTCGGACTCGGGTCGGGCACAACATCGCGGTGGTTTGTCCGCATTCTTGGCGACAAAGTGAAAGAGGGACTGAAAGTGGTTGGAGTTCCAAGCTCCAAGTCAACCAAGGAACTTGCGCAAGAGGTGGGTGTAGCTCTCGCCGAGTTGAACGATGTTCAAGAACTTGATCTGACAATTGATGGGGCTGACGAAATCGACCCCGAAGGAAGAATGATCAAAGGCGGCGGCGCTAATCTGCTATGGGAAAAGATCGTTGCGACTGCGTCTAGAACAATGGTAGCGATTGTGGACGAGTCTAAGGCAGTCAAACAGTTGGGCAAGTTTCCCCTTCCAGTCGAAATCGTGCAGTTCGGTTGGCGAAGTACAGAGCGACATATGTCGCAGCTATTCAAAAGTGAAGGGTATGGTGATACAGAAATGACAGTTCGCGGTGGTCTGGAAAGACCGTTGATCACTGACAGCGGCAATTTCATTCTGGATTGTCATCTTCAGGCGATCGCAAACCCAGACAGCCTTGTTGTACAATTAAACCGCATTGCTGGCGTTGTCGAAAATGGACTCTTTATCGGTATTGCCAAATCAGCAGTTGTCGGGCGTACCGACTCCCCAGCCGAGGTCATCCATTTTCCTGTGAAGTAACACGAGCTTCTGGGGCATCAGGCAGGGTTCACACCTCGGAGCGACCCGCTTTGAGAGACAGCTCGTCAAAAATCTGAGAACCTGCTCTGGCGACCCTAATGATCTGGACGAACCCATTTTTGCAGAATGTAATCACCAGCTTCTGCAATCATTATGACGTGAGTCGGGTCGAAATACTGTACATCTCCATACGTTGACGTCGGCGTAAATCGGTTGCCAAGTAGATACAGATGATCATACCTGCTGCGAATGACATTCGGATCGATTAACGACCGATAGTTTTCAAATTTCCCGTAAAAGATGTTGTAGAAAAGCGCATTGGGAAACATTTTCTCAAGCTCTTGTCCAAATGCCCGGTGGCCATAAAAGTTCCCAAAATAGAGTGCAAATTCGGGGCTCCCGGCCCGGTAATAGTCCGCCCTCGCAGAATCGCGCGCCGCCTCCTTTGCACGCTCATAGAGTTGTAATTGCTGAACCTGTTCAGTCTGGAGTCTAGAGTAAGTGGCAGGAGTCCTAACTCGAAAAAAGTGTAACCCTTGAGCTAACAGGCCAAGCAGCACTGCAGAGCTAAGGAGAGATCGAACTGAAGGCCAATGTAGAGCAACAACTGTTTCCAGCAGCAAAAACAAGTTCAGACCGATGCTGAAAAAGAGGGGGATCATGTAATGAAAGTTAGCGTGTTTAGCAATGAGCAGGTAGGAGACTATCTGTGCGGCCAGCAGTCGAAACGCTAAGTTGCGCAGCGGCCTTGCAGATTTTACGCCGATTGTTGCGATCCATATTACGAAAGTTGCCATAGTCGGAAAAAGCGCCATGATAGGCTCACCAGCAAGGAGACGAATGACGTCGGTCGGGTATTGAGAGATGCGGACGAAACCGGGCGCCCCAGTTCCATAATAACCGGAATGCGTAGCCATGCGGAAAAACCAGTGAAACACTCTTGGTAGCCGTGGGAAAATTGGGATGAGGGCGCAAGTAACTGACAAAAGAAGTGAGCCAAGGAAGATAACTGACTCACTAATGCTGAATAGGCAAACCAAGCAAATCAGGACCCAAGGAAAAAAAGTAAGTTTCGTAGCAATCCCGAGTCCGCAAATCGCACCAGCGGCAATAACTGTCCACCGATGATGTATTCCTGCTAGAAAGCAGGCGCAAGAAGTGACAATAGCGCCACACAACACGATAAGAACCAATTCGGAATCAAGCCAGATAATGTTTTTGAACGTTGTATCAAAAAAAAACAATGCCGGTTGCAAAAGCAGAAACGCCCATAACAGATGGTCTTGAGCCTTCGGGTCGGAATATTGAACAGATTCTCGTTTGCTAGGATATTTAGCTCGACAGATCCTCCAACCGGTCCAAGGAAACAACCAAAAGGATATCGCACCCAAAACTAACAACCTGCGGTGTATAGAGCGAATAAAGGATTCAGGGTGACTCAGCACCGCATTCACCAGCACCTTATCATGTAGTCCTGAAAGCCATAGGCAGAGAGCTCCGAACACCTGGGTGGTAGTGCCTGGATGATCAGTGTAGAAAGGCGTGCGGTGCTGTGTTAGTAATAGAGCATTGAATAGATAGGGGTAACTGTTTTCAAAATTGGTCCCTAACCACTGCGGTCCATCGACGTCAGTTAATGTGAAAGCAACAATCAGATACAAGGCTGGCATCAAGGCAAAGAGGGACAGTTCGCAAGCAGCGACTCCTGTCTTACGTAAACGAAACCACATAGTAGCGACCATCAATATCAAAGGCTTGATGTCAATTCATCGATTATGACAGAGGCGGCAGAGTTTTGAGAACAGGTCCCGTCAGGGAGCGTAAAGCCAGCCCAGCAGTTCACCTGCTCTGGAGTTTGGCAAAGGACGCCGGTTTCGTACCCGAGTCGGGCGCTGCTGTGCAATCGGTCCGTCAGGGACAAAAGATTCGTCGCTCAGCAATTCGCTTCTGGTTCCTAAGTATAACGTTTTCGCCCCTTCAGGGCGATCGATCCAGCTTTTGTCATTTTAAGAGTCCTGTATTGGGTTTTATTCGGGTCGCTTTCTCGCGGATCATATGAACTTCAATCTCTTGGCCGCGAATAGGACCATGCGCAAAAGAAGCCACCCATGCGCCCATCGTCTGATATTGGTGGTCCCATAAGTCCGGTCGCAATACCGAATCGGAATATCAACAATTTTCAAATTCAAGCGGCTCGCCCCGAATAATAGATCAAAATCGCCGAACGGATCGAAATCTCCAAAGTACGATCGGTTCAAAGCCAGCCGCTGGTAATCACTCCGAAAAAGGGCTTTGGTGCCGCATAAGGTATCTTTCACCTGTTGTCCAAGAAGCCAGCTAAAAACTAGACTAAAGGTTTTGTTTGCACAAAGATTCAGGAACTTCATTGCCCGATCCTGCATTGGATACACCAGTCTAGATCCATTCGCGAATTCGCATCTTCCATGAACCATTGCTTCGAAATATTTTCGCAGCTCTTCAGGAGGCATTGTCAGGTCCGCATCCAGAATCATCAGGATATCAGCCTCAGCTATCGCAAAACCTTCACGGACGGCGTTGCCTTTTCCGGTCCCGGATTGCTTCAAGATCTTAATTCGTTTATTATCTTCCGGGCATTGAGCTTTTCGAATTTCTTCCCAGGTGTTATCCCGCGAGTGGCCTTCCACAAAGATAATTTCCGTCCACTTGCCCATCGTGGGAATCCGATTCATGGCAGATTGAATATTACCAGCTTCGTTACGGGCCGGAACCACGACAGAAACGCTCATCTCCTCCGGATCCAAAGGCGCCACGCCCGGGCGAGCGATCACGAAAGTACTCAGACATATTCCCGGTAAAACGGGAGTTAACCACTTGTTGATTAATTGATCTAAGCCACACAGTTCAATTGGACATAGAATGCGCGATTCGAATTTGATGAGTTCCCATCCGGTTAACATCATGAGCGAAGCCACGTCACCTTTAGCTAACCAATTGCTTTCGGGATGCGATGGGCGTAAACCTATCTGAGTGCCTAGCCAGACTAATGGTCGCCACAGAGAATTATAGAAATTGGCCACGAGCCGGGTGCGAGCAGAAGCCACGCCTTTGACTGCTTGCAAAAACTGCTGCACGTCTGCAGCGTAATTTAAAGTATCCGAGATAACGATATAATCATATTTGCGCGTTGGTAAGCTGAGATACTCTCCCGCCTGAATAAAAAACTCCGCATCAGGGTTTAGCCGAATCGCTTCCTGGATCTGTCTTTCAGAGATATCCACACCAGCTTTTTTCTTTGCTCGCAAAAGGTGAAGGAGTTGACCTGAGCCGCATCCGATTTCGAGCACTGAAGCGTCTGGAGGGATAATCTGATTATAATAACGTGCTACAAGTCGTAGATAGTTAGTCGAGCTTTGCGATGGCGGAACGCTATTATAGTGAGTGCGAAT
>JAFAXJ010000271.1 GCA_019241095.1 Verrucomicrobiota bacterium
GCCATTTCGTAATCTTCATAGATGCTGAAACCCCAATTTTCATTGAATCGCAGGTAGCCGGCAAAGGTGATGTCGCTGCTGTCTTGCAAGTTAGGATTTTCGTACAGGTACCGGTGTCCAAGACGAACGTATAAGTTCGGGTTGACGGTCCAATCCAAAGAGGTATTCACCTCCGTAAAGCCCCGATCAAAGAGTGGCAGTTGAGAGTCGACGGCCAAGGACAACCAAGGTACAGGAGTGAATCGAAGACGATTGAATACATTAGAGAACGTGGAACCTGGGAACTGACTGTATGGATTATCAAAATCCACGTCGAAATAAGTATCCAGGTCGAACCAATCTAGGGCGCTGTTATCGCGGCGCGTAAGCAACCGATTCCGTACACCAACTCGGAGAACTGTTTCGCCGTTGATTGAATCAACAGAGTTGAATTGAGGAAAATCGATCGGCGGTAACCACGTGTTGGTAATGTAACGATCAAAAGGCAAAATGTTCTGCGGCGCAACTGTCGGGCTCGAAACGAAAGAAAAGTTGGCATATGGTTGAATGATATGGCGCAGACCGTCCAGCCCTAACCAGCGCGCCTGTACATTCTCGTAGGCGCGCGACAGCTTAAAGGAAGACTCTAACCCGGCATTATAAATAAATCGAAAACGGTTTCCTTGAACGTTCAAGATCCCGGCGGGAAGACCATTTTCTGCGGTCGCTTCTACGAACTCACCGGTCTTATCGTAATAAGTTTCGCGAATGACAGACCCTGGAACCACCGAGAGCCAGTGAAAGAGTGTCATTGGCATCACAATTTGATGGAATGAATCGAATCGGAAGGTGTTGTAATTCGGATTTGGAGAACCAAACGGAAAAGCGCGTTCAAGCCATGCTGCGCTCGTGGTTGCCTCGTAGAAAAGAGGGCTATTGAAAAGCGGCGTACGTGCCACTTCCCAACTGATTTCGGGCAACCTTTCTGTCGTCTCGAAAAAAGCATTAGCCTGGTAACGCAAGAGCGCGGTCAGGGTGTAGGCTTCGCCATATTTGACAAGCTCAAAATAGGTTTCCGGTTGCGGATCAACGGAAAACTCTCCTGGGAAAAAGTCCTGGAGCATATATTGATCGCTCAACAGAGTCATATTAGCGATCGCCGCGATATCGCTCGTAATGTAAGTTCTAGCCTTGAAAGTGACGCGATAACGTTCTGGACCTATATGCTGTCTGCCAAGGGAGGTCTCGTTATAATTTGGGTTTAAATCGTCCAGCCCATACGTTTGAAGACGAGCGTACCCTTCACTCTGATCCCTTGCTCGATACACTAAGTCCAACCCCAAGGCAGGGCCACGAGCGCTCCTCAAATCCACGTGAAGGGTGGCGCTTAGTTTCTCGCTAAGCGGGAAAGTAATTAGACTGACAACGTAGACGCCCCACGCACTATTGTACCCGGGTGCGAGCGAATAACTGAACTGTTCGTTGAGCGATTGGTAAACGTAGGGAAACCAGAAGACTGGTATCCGGCCAACGAAAAGCGTCGCATTCGAGAAAATCACTCGATTGCTTGGATAGATCCTCATTGTTCGGGCACGGATCTGATAGTCTGGTTTGGAAGTATCGCTCGTGGTTACGTAACCGTTTCCAATCGTAAAGCTATTCAAATCTGGAGAATAGACGGTGTCCCCCACGATCTCGAAAGGCGGCTTTTGTCCTCCAAATTGCGTTAGCTTGAGCGCTTTTGTATCCAGGTTGTAGATTGCACGATCGGCGGTAAAGGCGTAACGATCGTTGAAAATCCGTACGTTGCCTCGTGCAATCACCTCGCGTGAGTCAGGATCATATTCTGCATGGTCGCAGTAGATTGTTAGATCGCCGTATCTGATGACGACATCCCGATCGGCAATTCCAATCCCGCCTTCGAACCGAGTTTCCCCAGCCGTGATTTCAACCGGAAATTCGCCCCTTTTTACAAACTGTCCCTGAAGGACCGTCGGAAAGAGTATCAGGAAAATATAGCCGAGTATCCGCAGCCCCATGGAGCAATCCACAAGACGTGTCTTAATCGTTGTATCCGTTGGGATGGCTAACGACCCACTTCCACGCGCTTTCGATTATCACGTCAATGTTTCGAAATGCCGGGTTCCAGCCTATTTCCTTCTCGGCCTTTTTCGAGGCTGCCACTAAGCGAGGCGGGTCTCCAGCGCGACGAGGTTTTTCCAAAACTGGAATAGGATGGTTCGAGACGCGTCGGCATGAATCAATGATTTCTTTCACCGAAGTGCCGCCGCCGGTACCCAAATTGTAAAAGTCGCTTTTTGAAACCGTAAGCGCCAGAAGGTGGGCCGCTGCAAGGTCTCGGACATCGATATAGTCTCGAATACAGGTCCCATCAGGCGTAGGGAAGTCGGTCCCGTAGATCTCCGCATGGGTGCTGCGACCAAGCGGCACATTTAACACTCGCGGGATCAGATGCGTTTCAATTCGATGATTTTCACCCAGCTTTTGAGAAGCGCCAGCCACGTTGAAATAACGGAAGGAAACAAAATTGATTCCGTGTATATCATGAAACCAACGCAGAATCTTTTCGAACATCAGCTTGGATTCGCCATAGGGGTTGATTGGATTCTTCGGGGTATTTTCATCAATTGGCACAACATCAGGAACGCCAAATATTGCGCAAGTAGACGAGAAAACGATTTGTCTCACGCCGTTCTCAACCATTGCGTGTAATAGATTCGAGCCTCCATAAACATTGTTGTGGAAATATTTGTATGGGTTCTGCATCGATTCTCCCACCAGTGCATTAGCGGCGAAATGCATGACGGCATCCGGAGCAGCGGTTGCGATCGCAAGTGAAATTGACTTGGGATCATTCAGGTCTCCCTGAATAAAGGTTGACCTTGAATCGACAGCGCCACGATGCCCTTCAGAAAGATTGTCAAAGATCGTCACCTCGTCCCCGCGGTCCAGGAGGTGTTCCGCACAAACGCTTCCGACATATCCAGCTCCGCCGGTCACAAATACTTTCATAAGTTTTGAAGATGTTCTTCGATCTTGAATAACATCCTTCTCGCAAGCCGATCCCTGGTGCGCGATTTAAGCACACGACGACTAATCTCAAACGAGCCCATCTGAAGAACTTCAATCTTGACCCTCCTTCTTCCCCAATTCTCCGCTGCTCGCTTCGAAGGCATGAAAAGATCAATCCTTTTGCTACCCAACAAAGCAGAACCGTAGTCATCAATCACGTAGATTCTGTTCGAATCCGCTAACCGAAACTTTGTACCCACGGGAAACCAGGACCAGTCCGCGGAAGCGCTCGTTTCAAGCCCACTGCTCAGACGCATCCCGATCGCATTGTATGAGGTTTTCCCGCGCGAATAGGCGGTAGTTCCGACTACTTGCTGACTTGCAACGGGCCGAGTAACAAAAGCCTTGTTCGCTTTGTTCTCGGCAACAGCCGCTGTGCACAAAGTGAATGCAAAAGCCAGGACGCCTAAGCATCTACTCTTCAAGCTGCCTTTCCTAACCGACCAGTTGCGGTTGATCAACCGTAAATCGTTTTGCGCAACTGCATCGTTTGCGCTTTGCGCAACTGCATCGTTAGCTATTTAAGGCAAATGATTCATCCCACAGCCATCATTGATTCTGAAGCGAAGATCGATTCTGAAGTAGAGATCGGCCCTTACGTACTAATCCAAGGTCCCGTGAGGCTTTGCTCCGGAACTGCAGTGATGGCTCACGCGGTAATCTCCGGACAGGTGGAGATTGGTAATAGCAACCAGATTGGCTTTGGCGCGATCATCGGTGCTCCACCACAAGACTTGAGCTTTGATTCTCAAACCATCACAGGGGTGCAAATCGGAGATAAAAACGTCATTCGCGAGTATTGCACCATCCACCGGGGCACAAAAGACGGTACATTCACGAGAATCGGCTCAGACTGTTTTCTGATGGCCGGCGCTCATCTCGGGCACAATGTCTCTTTGGGTGACCACGTTATTCTGGCCAACAACGTTCTCGCAGGAGGATATGTCCAAATTCAAGATCGCGCTTTTGTTGGAGGCGCAAGTGTAATTCATCAATTTACGCGGTTAGGAACATGCTGTTTGATGCAGGGAGGATCTGCTGTCAGCAAAGACATTCCACCATTTGCCATTGCCGCCGGGAAAAATAGCGTGGTTGCACTAAATGTCATCGGCATGCGCCGCGCGGGCATGCAAGCCGTCCAGCGAAAAGAAGTCAGAGAAGCCTTCGAATTATTTTACCAAAGCAGCCTGAACAGGTCGCAGGCTTTAGCCGAAGCCCGAAATCGCAGATGGACGGTGCCGGCAGAAATTTTCTGGAACTTTGTCGCTGAATCGAAGCGAGGCGTTTGCGCGATGACATCTTGGCGATCAATAAAGCGAGGCGACGCGTCGGATCTTGAGTCTCAGGTTGAGTAAGCTCAACTCTCATGAGCTAATTCAGTTTTCGCAAAGTCACGGCCTCTGGTTTTGGGAATGAAAAAGATCAAAACTGCCGCAACCAGCAAAGCTCCAATGTTGATTAGAGTCGAGACCACAAAACCATTTGCGTAATCCCGTGGCGCAGCGCCATGCTTCGGAATCACGCTGAACACAGCCGCCCCGATCAGTGCAACTCCGACGGAATTTGCTAGTTGAGGGGCCGTTGCAATTACTCCAGAGGCGCCGCCGGCATACTGCTCGGGAACGCCACTCAAAGATGTATTATATAGCGGAGAGGTGACAAGACCCCGGCCAATACCGTAAAGGAAACAGGTTAATAAAAACGCCAAGGTTAATCCAGTCGGCGCCCGGTGCGCCTCATAGCCCAGCAGAACGAGGCCGAGAAACAGGACACCAACACCTAAATGCAGTGAGTCGCGCCCAAGATAACCGTTCAGCTTACCGGATACCGTCGAACCGAGCAGAAACGCGAACGAGAAAGGCACGAGGGCAAATCCAGCGTGCATCGGATCAAGCAATAAACTGAACTGCAGATAAAGGCTCAAAGTCAGGATCATCGAGGCATGACCGCCGAAGTAAATGCATGTCACAAGCAAGCCCACCAAAAAACCTCTATCTTCGAACAAGGCCGGTTCCAGCAGAGGATCGGATTTGCGCGCTGACAACCGGCGTTCATAGAAATAAAAAATGGCAAGCACAGGGAAGGATGCGGCGAGAGAAACAAACGCCCATAGCGGCCACCCATGTTCCTGGCCTTCCATAAAAGGGTAAGAAAATAATGCGAGCCCGGCGGTCAATATCGCTACACCTCCTAAGTCAAGCTTTGGAGCGTTTTCAGAGCGCTCTTCACGCAATAAAAAGATCGCACAAACAATAGTGACAACTCCGATTGGAAGATTAATGAGAAAAATAGGGCGCCAACCAAGTCCGAAGAGATTCAAATGGATCAGAAATCCTCCCAGTACCTGGCCGACAATGGAACCGAAGCCAATCATAGCGCCATAAAGACTGAAGGCGAGTCGTTTAGCGGAACCAGCAAAGCTGATCTGAATGAATGACATGGCCTGTGGGAACATGACTGCGGCAGTACAGCCCTGCATCAGCCGAAAACCAATGAGCCACCATGCGCTCGGCGCCAAACCGCAGAGAGCGGAGGCTAATGTAAATCCGGCCATACCCACAATAAAAGTTCGCTTTCGGCCAAAAATGTCTCCGAGGCGGCCGCCGGTGATTAGACACACGGCATAGGTAAGACCATAGCCGGCGATAACCAGTTCGATTTCACTGAATGAGGTATGTAACGACGAGCGAATGGAAGGAATGCCGATATTGGCGATGAAAAAGTCGATCACGCCGAGTAATGGTCCGATCAAAAACAGCGTCAAAGATAGCCATCTGCCAGCAATCGCGCGTTCAGTCTTCATCGATCTGTTGCTGAAAGCCGACGCGTTTGGCCCCCCGTCAACCCTGATTTTAGCGGTCAAGGGTTGCTGGTACGCCGGCATGGCAGAACGGTGAACCGATGTTGAAATCGTCATGGCAACCGTTCTGTACACCCTGTTGAATGATCATAAAAATAGCTTGTTGTGATAGCTACGATCGTTTTTTAGTATCGGTGGAGCGCTGGTTTGGAGATAAGACACCTTCGTTACTTTCTTGCTGTAGCCGATCAATTGAGCTTTACCCGAGCCGCTGGGCTCCTGCATGTGGCTCAATCCGCGATCAGCGCGCAAATCCGAGATCTGGAAGAAGAGATCGGTACTGCTCTATTAGAACGCAATAGTCGAAAGGTTCAGCTTACGCCTGCTGGCAAAACATTTGCAACCGGAGTGAGACGGGTGCTCGCGGAACTTGAGGCCGCAATAAAAGAGACTCGGCGAGCCGGACAGCTTGAGGCAGGACACCTGGCGATCGGCTTTTTCGGTTCTCAAAGTCACGAGTGGGTACCTCGGGTCCTGAAACGATTTCGAGAACGTTACACCGAGGTGATCGTGAGTTTGGTTGAGATGAGCCCGGCGGAACAGTTAGAGGCCTTGCTGAGCCGGCGCCTGGACGTCGGCCTCATAGGCCCGCTAGAAGGCAAGGTTCCCGCAGGTTTGCGAGCGGAATGTATTACACAAGAGCAACCAATGGTAGCCGTGCCGATCAGCCATAGTTTGGCACAATACGCATGCATAGAGCTGGAGCAGCTGAAAAATGAGGACTTTGTCTTAACTTCCCGGCAAAGTTCACCCAATTACCGAGCGTGGCTGGATCGACTCTGTCGTCAAGCGGGCTTCTTGCCAAAGGTAGTTTATGAAGTAGACCGGGCGAGGACTGGGGTGCAATTCGTCGCCGCCGGGTTTGGAATTTCGATCATGGCCGAGCATATCAGCCATTTCCCCACACCGGGAGTAAAGTTCATTCCATTGCGTTCCGTGAATTCCAAAATCCGTTACGGGGTTGCATGGCGTCAAC
>JAFAXJ010000468.1 GCA_019241095.1 Verrucomicrobiota bacterium
GAAAACGAAGATTATGTCGTTTCCTCAGCAATCGGCCATCTGGTTGAGCTCTGTCTTCCGAACGAACTGGACAAGAAACGTGGAAAATGGAGTTTTCAAAATCTCCCCATTATTCCTCAGCAATTTCAACTAAAACCGATTTCTAAATCCGAGGACCGTTTCCGTCTCCTGAAACGTCTTATGAAACGCAGCGATGTTGATATTATCATCAACGCCTGCGACGCCGGACGTGAGGGTGAATTGATTTTTCGATATCTGGTGCAGCTTGCGGAAATTCGAAAGCCGATGAAACGGCTCTGGTTGCAGTCCATGACAGATTCCGCGATCAAAACGGCTTTCCAGCGCTTGCGTTCCGACGAAGAATTGCAACCGCTTGCCGAGGCGGCGGTGTGCCGGTCAGAGAGCGATTGGCTTGTCGGGATCAATGCTACCCGCGCAATGACGGCTTTCAATTCTAAGGTTGGGGGCTTTCAGTTGACGCCTGTAGGACGCGTGCAAACCCCAACTTTGGCTATTCTGGTTGAACGTGAACAAAAGATACGTTCTTTCGAACCCAAAGACTACTGGGAGGTTTTCGCCGATTTCGACGTACAGAATGGCAGCTTTCGCGGCAAATGGTTTGACGAAAAAGCAGAATCCAGACGTTCCGGGAATGGAGAGGAGGAGCGACATCCCGAAAGAATATGGGATGAATCACAGGCAGAGCTGATTCAGCAGAAAACATTGGGCAAGGAGGGCGAAATCTCAGAAGAGAAAAAGCCAACCTCTCAGACCCCGCCGCTCTTGTACGACCTGACTTCGCTACAACGAGAAGCCAACTCCCGGTTTGGCTTTTCCGCACGCAGGACCTTACAGATTGCGCAACAACTCTACGAGCGACATAAGGTCATTACCTATCCGAGAACCGATTCACGCTACCTTCCAGAAGATTACCTTCCTGCCGTCACGCAGGTCCTGAACAGTTTATCTGACTCAACTTTGAAGCCGCACGCTCAAAAAGTTGTGCGAAACAGCTGGGTGAGGCCAACCAAGCGAATTTTTGACAATGCAAAAGTAACGGATCACAACGCCATAATACCGACCGGGCAGGCACCTCGGAATCTGGATGAATCTCAGCAAAAGATATTTGATATGCTCGCAAGGCGTTTTGTGGCTGTCTTTCATCCACCAGCTCATTTCGAGGTGACAACTCGCATGACGCGCGTTGGAGAAGAGGCGTTCAAGACTGAAGGCAAAGTGATCAAGGATCCGGGGTGGTTGGCGGTGTACGGACGTCAACCTGGTTCCGATGATGAGAATGACATTCTCGCGGAAATTGTTCCGGGAGAACGAGCCCAAACACGCTATGTAGAAATCAAACCTGGCAAAACCAAACCCCCCGCACGTTATACTGAAGCCACTCTCTTAACGGCCATGGAAAGTGCTGGCAAGCTGGTAGATGATGAAGACTTGCGCGAAGCCATGTCTGCCAAAGGGCTTGGAACGCCAGCAACCCGAGCGCAAATTATTGAGGGTCTCATCCTGGACGGTTATCTCGCACGGCAAGGAAAAGAGCTCATTGCGACGTCTAAAGGTATTTCCTTGGTTACGCTCTTGCGAGGAATCGGTATTGACCTCCTTTCATCTCCGGAACTGACTGGAGAATGGGAGTACCAGTTGAAGCTGATGGAGCAGGGCTCACTCGAGCGGCCGACTTTTATGTCTAAAATCAAAGATCTTACGCGTGAGATTGTTGAGAAGGCAAAAAGTTTCGACAGCGATATTGAAGGCGATTACGCAACATTGGACGTTCAGTGTCCGAGTTGCGGCGCAGCCCGGCTTAAGGAGGATTACCGCACTTATCACTGCGAATCGTGCGGGTTTCGCATTTTCAAGAACATAGCAGGCCGTCAACTCGGTCCGGAAGAGGTGAAGACGCTTGTCACAAACGGCAGAGTTGGGCCACTTGACGGATTTCGAAGTAAAACTGGCAAGCCTTTCTCGGCTCTCCTTGCTTTAAGTAAAGAAAAGAAACCGGAATTTG
>JAFAXJ010000633.1 GCA_019241095.1 Verrucomicrobiota bacterium
GTATTAATCAAAGAGCTTGCATCTGCTCCCGCGCACCCGCCCATTGCAACTATCTAGACTTTCGAGTAGTGACGCTTTCTATTGTCGGACTACCGCTTAATTCTCGTAACTAACTCAATGCCCGAATTCCGCTGGGAAAACAGTGACTCACGTCGAAGCAAGAGGTGTTATGGAGCCGAGCAACTATAAGCGACTGATTTAATGTTGGACCCAACAATCTCACGGCCAAGCCTGATTATCGATGGGTTAGTGCTCATAACATATTTTTTAGGAATAGTAGGTATAGGGCTGCTTGCCGGCAGAAAAAACAAAAATCTCAACGACTTCGCGCTCGGGAGTCGGTCCATACCCTGGTGGGTCGTACTCGCTTCAATTATTGCAGCTGAAACGAGTGCAGCGACCTTTCTCGGGACACCCGCAGAAGGATTTAAAACAAGAAGCTTTGTTTATGCTCAATTAACAATCGGAACAATTCTTGCGCGTATTGTAATAGCATTCACGTTCATTCGTCCGTACTATCATTATGGGGTTCAAAGCATCTATGAATTTCTCGATATACGTTTTGGTCCTTGGACCAAGAATTTAGCTAGCGGCATATTCTTATGTACACGCGTGCTAGGTATTGGGGTGCGACTATATCTTGGTGGAGTTATCATCAAAGTGGTCTGGCATTATCTTTTTCCAGGTACCATTATTGACCTGAGGATCTATGTTGTTGGAATTTTATTTGTCACTATCATTACCACGTTATACACTGCAATCGGTGGAATAAAAGCAGTAGTCTGGACTGATTTCATTCAGGCAACTCTGATGGTTAGTTCGATGGGGTTTGCAATTTTTCTCTTGCTGCACCGGATTCCTGGCGGCATGACCTCTCATTTCCACGGGTTCCCTCAAGTGTTTCAAGTAGGTTGGAATAGCAGCGAAACCTTTGGGACGGCGCTCAAGCAAATGCTGGAAGAACCCTACACGATTTTTGCAGCAATTATTGCGCAAACCTTTTACACAATGGCGACCCACGGTACCGATCAGGACAACGTGCAAAGAATGCTCACTGCATCTGACTTCAATAAATCCCGATTGTCGCTCATTCTAAGCGGTTTCGCCGATCTTCCGATAGCGTTCGGCTTTCTTTTGGTCGGAATTTTACTGGCGACCTACTATCAATTATCTCCTGATCCGGGGATGCCTGCTGCCGATAATGAGATATTCGCGTATTACATTGTCACTCAAATGCCGGTCGGGATGAGGGGCCTGATTATAGCCGGTATTTTCGCAACAATGATGGGATCTACTTCAGCTGCACTCAATGCACTGGCCACTAGTTTTACAAAAGATTTTTGTGTGCCTTATCTATTAAAAGGCCGCTCAGAAACATTGCAAATCCGGGTAGTGAGAATGGCTACAATTATGTTTGGCGGTCTCATGATCATTGTAGCCGCCATAGCAGCAGCTGCGGTGCTTCACGATTCGAAGCTTACAATTATTCCGTTGGCTTTGCAGAGTTTTGGATACGCTTACGGATCGCTTCTGGCGGTTTTCTTACTCGGCATGCTTACGCGCACTCGCGGCAGTGACCGGATGAACGTATTGGGCATGGGCCTAGGTATTTTGGCGGTGTTAACTCTAAGCAGAGTTAGAGTCCCTGCCATTGATGTTCATTCTTTATTGTTTTACGGCAAGCTTGTTCCTCAGGATTGGTCAGTGGGTGGATGGTTACCCGAGTGGTGGCCGGTCATTTCTTTTCCTTGGTGGGTAATGTTGGGGTGTTTGGTATGTTTCAGTTTCAGTATTATTTTCGCGACTCCGATTGCCAGAATCAAGAATCTTCAGGAGCGGAATATATCGTCCAGTGGGCAGAGCTTACTCCGAGGTCAAGAAAAACTTTCGTAAAGAGATAATCTCTTTCAGCAGTTTTCTGGCACTTTTTTCTTGCCGAGTTCGACAGCGAATTTTAATCTAGGTCCCTCTTCGCGGCAGTCTGGTGAAACAGGCTGTGAATATCTGGTGAATAATGTATGCTACTTATCTTTAAAAATCTAAGTGTTAGAGTGCGACGTTACCAGGCGAAGAAGGAGTTAGCCGGCCGCATAGCAGCGGAGAGTCACTTCAAAAGATTGATAACCCCCTCAATCAAAAGTACTTAATACCGGATTACCCCAGGTGATTGCATCGCTGAAATGCGCGCGAGACCAACAGGTGTTGCAGTGCATGGGAGCTGAAACGAGATGAATTTACCAACGGGCAATGTGGATAAATCCCTTATGGACGAAAGCTTTCGGCGGATTTGGGATCAAATAGCAACAGGTATACGTCCTCATGTCAGCGCTGATGCATTCCAGCGTTGGTTTGCTGCTATCGAGTTAGTTAAAGCTGATGAGATTGCGCTCACTTTTCAGGTGCCTAATACCATTTATCAGCTCTGGATAGAAAGTAACTACCTATCGCTTGTGAAAAGTGCTACGACCGGTGTTCTTGGCAGCGAACGTACCATCCATTTCCGAATCGCAGATGCAGAACAGGTAAATGCTGACCCCGAATCGTTAGTTCTTCCCGAACCTGCGCCGGAGGTCAACAATTCGGAAAAGGACTTGGAGAGCGCAAACAATTTAGGAATGAACCCGCGCAATACGTTTGAAACGTTTGTTGTCGGTTCTAATAACCAGTTTGCGCACGCAGCCGCCCTAGCGGTCGCTCAATCACCGGCAAAGACTTATAACCCGCTTTTCATTTACGGGGGGGTAGGGCTAGGTAAAACCCATCTGATGCAAGCCATAGGGCAGCAAGTAGTTGAGCGTAAAAAAAGCTTCAAGGTGATGTATCTTTCCAGCGAACGATTCACTAACGAGTTTATTGATGCAATCCAGCATAATACTCTGGTTAAGTTCAGAAAGCGTTATCGCCAGGCTGATGTACTGTTAATCGACGATATCCATTTTCTTTCTGGTAAAGAACGATCTCAGGAGGAATTTTTTCACACCTTCAATACCTTATTCGATGGCCGTAAGCAGATCGTTCTTTCGAGCGATCGGCCAGCGAGCGAAATTGCTAATCTTGAGCATCGCCTTGTATCCCGATTCGAATGGGGGTTAACAGCCGAATTGCAACCTCCCGATATTGAGACTCGAATGGCTATTCTCAGGAAAAAAGCTCAGGCTTTGCACGTGCAACTAGCGCCCGAGGTGCTGGAGTTTCTTGCCCAGCGAGTCAGATCAAATGTGCGCCGTTTGGAGGGTGCACTCATGCGAGTCGCCTCTTTTGCTTCTTTGAGTGGCCGGGAGGTCTCACGAGAAACCGTCGAGCAACTCTTGCGGGATATCCTTCAGGAAGAAGCGAGAAAAATCGTGACGATCGATCAAATCCAGAGAAAGGTTGCGGAACATTTTGATGTTCGTTTGGCAGACATGACGAGCAAACGGCGTCCTGCAAATATCGCCTTTCCTAGGCAGGTTGCCATGTACTTGGCGCGGCGGCATACAAAAGCTTCGCTGAATGAAATTGGCGATGCCTTCGGGGGACGTGATCACGGAACGGTGTTGCACGCCTGCAAAGCGGTTTCTCAAAGAATGGGAAAGGAAGATCAACTACGCCAATTAATTTCACTGCTGAACACTCAGTTGGAACGATGAGTGCCAAGTTCTTGCCTTGCATGGGCTTGCGGAGCCTTCAGCCGCATGATTTGATAGATCGCATCCATGAAATTTAGTGTCAGCAAGGACAAGCTGCTCGAGGGCCTTTCTATCGTTCAAAATGTCGTCAGTACACGTACAACGCTACCAATCCTTTCAAACGTGCTGCTCCAGGCGAGTGAGGGAGAAATCCGACTGACGACCACTGACCTCGACGTGGGTGTGCGAGGCAGTGTTGAGGCCGTAGTTGAACGTACCGGGGCAACTACCCTCCCGGCCAGACGCCTCTTTTCAATTGTACGTGAACTGCCCGCCGCGGAAATCTATTTCGATGTGGACGGCAGGAATTTTGCCTCCATCCGAAGCGGCCCCAGCTACTTTAAGATACTTGGCCTTCCCGAGGAAGAGTTCCCGCCTCTCGCACGTTTCGATGATGCTCGCGTATACGGCATTCCGCAAAAGGAATTGAAGGATGGACTGAAAAAAACATCTTATGCCATATCGACCGATGAAACACGATATGTTCTCAACGGAATTCTGTTCTCGTTCAAAGAAAATAAACTGACCCTTGTTGCGACTGATGGACGCAGGCTGGCTTTGGTTGATCTTGAACTTGAATTCCCAAAAAGCCAGGAAGTCGATATCATCGTGCCAACAAAGGCCGTCGTAGAGCTTCAACGCCTGCTTCGGGAGGAAGGCGAAGTGAAAGTGAGTATTGGTGAGAATCAAATTGCCTTCGAACTCAATCGAACGTTGCTCATTTCGAAACTGATTGAAGGGAATTATCCGAATTATCGTCAGGTAATACCGAGTGAAGCGAAGGAAAGGATCACCCTGGAGAGGGAAACCTTTTTGACAGCCGTACGCCGCGTGTCGCTCCTTGCCAGCGAAAAATCCAATTCTGTTAAGCTGATATTTACCAAAGGTAATATCGATATTGTGGCCAACACTCCAGATGTTGGAGAAGCCAAAGAGTCGCTACCGGTCATGTACAAGGGGCGGGATTTCTCGATTGCCTTCAATCCTGAGTTCTTGATGGCGCCCTTGCGCAACCTGTCGAACGATGAAGTGTACTTGGACCTGATCGATGAAATGAGCCCCGGGGTGGTTAAAATACCGGGTCCTTTTTTGTACGTTTTGATGCCGATGCGTTTGAGCTGACTGCGGGGTGTAGCCTTCGTTTAACCGCGCGGTCTTCATTTTCGTGCTCGTTCCCGTGCTCGTCATCGATTTTCCTGGCCAGCTCTCAAAACGATCTCTGGGGCGTAGCTTCGGGCGACCGTCAGGACGAGAACCGAGTACAAGGACGAGCAGGAGGACCAGGCGAAAGTGATGTCAGTCCCAGAGCAGAGGTCGTCTGAATCTCCATTTAACTTTACATCCCGAACATCGACGATAACTTCCAAATTCGCGCTCACGTGGCGGAACTGGCAGACGCGTACGGCTCAGGACCGTATGGGGAAACCCGTGGAGGTTCGAGTCCTCTCGTGAGCAATTCTTTCCATGGGTTCACACTTTTCACAAGAAAAGCCTACCACGATTCAAGAGCTGTTTAACCAGATCGCGCCGCGATACGATTTTGCAAACAGTCTCCTGAGCGCTGGAATGGACACTTTCTGGCGACGTTATGTAGCCCGTCAGGTCGCGCGCTGGAAACCCAAAACCGTTTTGGATGTGGCAACTGGGACGGGAGGGTTGGCCGAGGAAATTAAGCGCCGGATCCCAAATTGCAGAGTCTTTGGCGCGGATTTTTGTATACCTATGCTGCTACGTGCACAAAACAGAGGGCTTGTAGATCTGGTCGTATCCGATGGGCTCGCTCTGCCTTTTGACAATGCAACTTTTGACGTTGTTACAGTTGCTTTCGGCATTCGAAATATGGCCTCCATCAAAGACGCTCTGGAAGAAATGCATAGGCTTTTGCGACCGGGCGGACATGGTTTGGTTCTCGACTTTTCGCTTCCAGCACCGCCGCTTCAATCGCCCTATCGATTCTATCTTCATCACATTCTCCCGAAAGTAGCAGGGTTTGTCACCGGGCGACCGGAAGCCTATGAATACTTTGGAGACAGTATCGAGACTTTTCCGAAAGGTTCGGTTATGCTGGAACGATTTGCATCCGCAGGTTTTGATAACAGAACTGCGGCTCTCCTGAGTTTTGGAATTGTTACGGTCTACACCGGACAGAAATTAAGCTGATGGAGCGCGTGTTCGCTCATGATCGAGGTCTGGAACGCAGGCTCGCATCTCCGGAGCTACCCCCCTGCTTGGCTACCCCCCGTTGCGCAGCAGGGTTAATCATTTTCCCCTTTCTCTTTCTATTCCTCGGTCTTCCAGGAGGTCAACCCACTGCTTAGTTGCAGATAGCGAGCCGAAAAAGATTTGAAACGAGAAGGGGCAACGAGAACAAAAACGAGAGATAGTAAACCAGGTACTGAGGATGTGCTCACGAACTAGTCAGATGAAGCAACAGAATGATCCAAAAGCTTACTAAATCGGACGAAGTCTTTCTCGCTTACAAGGAATGTTCCGTCAGTCTCACTACAAATTCCGTAACGCTGATCTGAACCATTCAGCGAACCGAATTTCAGATTAAGTGCGCGTTCAACCCCCTCCAAACGGTATCGAACGACGATTGTCAGTACCGGTTTCTGCAATCCCGCATCTTCTGTCTCGGGGCTCCATGCTACGGCACGCAAGCTCGTCAATGAATTCAGCCCCAACTGGATTTCAGAATCTTTTTGATCAGGAGCCCTGCCTTGCACCACCCACTTTCCGTCTGGTGTCCTGGTCAACTCGCCAGTATCACCGCTGTTGTTCTCCAGTCGCACACTGACGATTTCTTCACGACTCAAGTTTGTAATTTGGAGCGACTTGAAATTCGACTCTGCAGTTGGAAAAGAGTGGGCCAAATCTTCCGGAATCAAGAAAATGCAAGGCTCTTGCTCGATTCTGGCATATGTAAATCCATTATTAGAATTTCCCAATGCCAGCGTGCTTAGAACAATCTCCCCGGCGTTAGCCTCTGCTGTATTTTCTGAAGCGTAGGAGCTGAAGGTAATTCTGACTTTAGGATTCGCTAGCCCGTACTTCTCAAGGTCTGTTGCCGTGTCAGCCACAAACTCGCTGACCTCGTTTTTATTGAGTTGCTGCATCAGATGATCAATAACTTCACCATTGGCCCTCGGATAATTAGAGCTGAGGAATCGCCAGCTGTGCTCCTGCCGGCTTAAGATCAAGCTGTTTTTCCCTGGCATCTCAATGGAAATGCGGTCAACTAGATCAGGATTAATCCTGGCGATCTTCCGATCGCGCAAATCGTCTGGAGAAATATCGAAGAGGTCCGAAAATTTTTTTGCGACTTCCACTACGGAATTACGCTCTGCAAGACGAGCATAGACCATTTTTGAATTGGCGTTTACAGGTCCTCCTATCTGGATTTTCGCTTGGTTCTCGGTCTCGGAAGATAATACGATGGTCTGTTTACCGGTGTCTAGCCCGGTGAGACTCAAATTGACGAGAGCATCGGGAACAAACGACTGAATCTGATAGCTCGCAACCGTTTTCAACAGTTCATAGACCGCATCGTTGCTGGCTCGCGTTCGTACAGGGCGAAAAAGCTCCCAATTACCTTGCTCACGACGTAGTTCGATCTCACCTCCGTCTTCCCTCAACTCAATTTTGCTGACTGCGCTTGGCAGAAATGGTATCAATCTGTGATCGCGGAAATCTTCTGGTTTTTTCGTTATTGTATTCTTCAGATCGTCGTTTACTACATACACGATGTCCTCATCGACGGATCTTAGATAACTCTTACCTGCCACAGCGGATTCGCGGCCAAACTCAATTTCATTTTTGAGCTGTTTGCCTTGCAGCTTAAGACGAAGCCTTGGCTTATATAGGCCAAAGTCCTTTAGTCTTTCACGCTTTTGATTTCCTCGACCTAGATCGGCGATGTAATCGTCCGGACGCAGAAATTCGAGAGCAGTGAGCAATTGATCAATCAGGCCTTCATCGGCCGAATCCTGCCAAGGCGCAGAAAGCTTCCAACCCTCATCCGTGCTGTCTGCCTGAATAGTCTGGTCACCATTGTAGATAGTAAAAGATTGTATCTCGTTGCGCGCGATCTTGAACGGCTGAGCATAGTACTCGGCGAGGTCTCGGGTATTTTTGGAACGCCGATCCAAAACGAGAATGAAAATACCGAGAAACACTGCAACCATGAGCAGGATAAATGTAGTCCGAAGCTTCATTTTTAGCGCCGCCTAAGCATCCAGGCACTCGCGCCTAATAATGCCATAAGCAAAGGCATGGCTACTACCGTTAGTAGCACGATCTTATCCATTTGAGTGTCTGAAAGATTGAGAGTGAAGGTCCTTAAGACTTTAGGGGCAATCGCTACCATTCGCTCTCTACCAGCTAACCAATTCAGTGTTATCAGAATGAAATCAACGTCCTGGGGCGAACGGGTAAGACATTCATTACCAAGAAAATCGGCATTTCCTAAAACAAACATTCGAGAAGAAGACCCTACATCCAGCCGCACGTCTGCTACCGAGCCCTTTTCTAAAGCGACGCCGAAAGCAAGCGGGGGAGGTAAATCGACTCCCTGCTTATAGGTCGCATCCTCCTTGTCGAGATCTCCCTTTTTGCCCCAGTAATCTGATACAGCCGGAGTTAAACTTTTCGTGCCGCTGACTCCGATCTCAGACGTTTTTCTGGAGTCAAGCTGGATCGAGCTAGTACCGCCTGGAAAGAAACCGGTCGCCTGACTTAAAGATCTTAAAAACGGGGTCTCGGGAAGAAACTGAGTGTAGACATCCAAAGTTTGTTTTGGGCCTTCTATTCCAGCCGGTAGCTGAGAAATGATCAAATCATCATCAACGGTTATGCCATGCTGCTCGAGGAATTGCTTCAATCTGGGCGTCTTGTATTTAGGGTCAAGCAAAATCAACACGCGCCCATGGTCGTTCCAGTAAGCTTGGAGCAATGCGATTTCTCGGTCGCTCAGATCATACCGTGGTCCCAGCAAAACCACGACCGACAGTGCGGCAGGAATTTTATCTATTCCAGATAAACTTAAGGTTTCCAGTCGGATGTTTTGCCGCTCGACGTAGTCTCTGAAACTACTAAAACTCTCGGACTCTACATCCGGTTCACCATGCCCTGTTACGAATGCGATCCTGGGAGCTTTGTCTTCTATCAGCTCTAAAAGTGCACTAGTGATAACCTGTTCACCACGAAAAGCGCGAATTTGAGGCGATTCGTCGAACATTCCAGGACTTCCATAGTCAAGCATATCCGCCACTCTCACCACTTTCGCCCTGCCTTGGTAATCGATGACAACGGAGTTTTCCCGAGCCTCAAAGTTATACTTGAGCTGCAGTTCTCGAGCTCTAGTGATATCTCGATAGGGGTTTATAGTTTCGACTTCTAATTTCCTTCCTCCGGCAAACTCGTACTCGCGCAGTAAATTTTGGACATCTCCTGCTATAGCCGACGAAGGTGATTGGGAAGTTGGTGAAAAGAAAACATAAATGTGAACACTTTTCTTTAATGAGCGCAGCGCCTTTTTTGTTAATTCTGATAATGCAAACTTGTTATCTCGGGATAAATCCCATCGCTTATATCGGGTAAAGCCCAGATAGTTGATCATTAGAACAATGATCGCGACGATCACAATCTGAGCACTAACATTCAGCCCGATCCGAAACCGTCCGGTATGCACCAGACTAGAGACTTTATTAGCCATTCAAAACGAACTGACCCGGCATACATGGGACGGCTATACGCCATGCTGACTTGTTAACAATCATTAAGCAACTATCCCTTCCAGCGTCGATACTGAAAAACGTGATAGGTAATCACTAAAACTAGAACCGCTACGCTTGGATAGAAAAGCAAAGCGCGCGAATCGACAATACCTCGAGAAAACGAATCCATGTGATCCACCTGCGCTACGTACGCTGTGAGTTCTCGAAGCATCCTCGAATTAGCGCTCAGCACGTAATTGATTAACGTCAAAGAGAAGAATCCAGTGATGAGAACGAACGTCATCATGGCAGCGACGATCTGGTTTGAGGTAA
>JAFAXJ010000108.1 GCA_019241095.1 Verrucomicrobiota bacterium
TATACTTCGGTTGGAAATGGGTAAAAAAGTCGATACAACGTTGGGCGACCGGAAAGAGAGCGGGCTGGATTACTAATCCACTGAACGAAGCTTATCTTAAACTGAGCAGTCGTTCCTAATTCAGCTATGGACATTCCCTGTTATGGCAAAGAGCGGCATTGGAACCTTTGAGGTTGCAGTCCTTGTGACTACGATTGCGCTAGGTTCAAGAGCATGGGTCGAGTCAATTGCGAGGATGACTATAGCTCTGATTCTGACGGTTGCGATAGTTTGTGCCCTGCACGGAGTGTTATTCAAACTGCCGGACGAACTGCTAAAATTGGGAGCGGGTCTTTTGTTGCTTTCTTCCGGAACGTTTTGGCCAGGTGAAGCTGCTGGGTTGGAATGGCCAGGGAGAGACCTTAGTGCTGTCCCTTTTCGGGTTATATGCTCTATCGAGTTTTATCGCGATTCGTTGGTTGCAGGCGAAATCCCGATAAAGAGAGTTTCTTGCTCAGACGCGGTAAGAGCGAGGACGCACTTAGTGGGACCCGAAGCTTATAGGCTTTTGATTTTAACTCGGACTGATACGAACTCGGCTGCCCTGCTGACTACGCCGTAGAGCACTATCCAAAAAATGGAATGTGGGTGCCATCTGAGTCTCCATGAACGCGGGGTCCTCATGACCAGCCCGAGGCAAAATGGTCAGAGTCGATTTTGCGCCGGCCTTGAGCAGTGCATCCTGAAGCTGCTGGGCTTGGGCGACCCTGATGAGAGTGTCCCTATCACCGTTGACGATCCTGAAAACCGGCAGTAGCTTGGCGGAGTTCAAGTAGGTGGCTATCTTCAGCTGCGCAGGCAGCCGATTCTCGGCGCCGTACCACACCACGCATGCTTGAACTGCGCTGGAAACGCCGGCGTTGCCGAGTGTGGGGTCGTCAAAAAGAGTGGGCTGGTCCCCGGTAACGCCAAGTATCGCCGCTATGTAGCCCCCTGCGGAGTTGCCCCAGACGGCGAATCGGTTGGGGTCAAGTGCGTAGTTAATGGCATTGGCGCGTAGGAAACGCACGGCAGCCTTTCCGTCCTGAGTCCCGGGCCGAACGCCGTCCATAAACGAAGTTCCGAGTCGATAATTAAGGCTAGCGACGGCATACCCCTTGGCTACGAGTGCGGCTACGTTAGGAACTTGAATCTGGGAAATTCTGTATGGGCCCCTCGGCGTAGGAGGAGGTCCGAAATCTCGGCGCGGTATGGAGTGCTTGTCACCCGCGGTGAAGCCTCCCCCGTGAATCCAGATCACCACGGGCGCCGGTCCGCTTCGCTTCGCGGGCAGGTACAGATCGAGCTTTTCCGCGGGCGACTTCCCAGCGTAAGCCAAATCCTTGATTGTTGGCTCAATTACCGGCCATGTTTTACACGTAGGCGTCTCTGGCCGGGTTCTTTCGAAAGAGCTTGCGGGAGAAGCCGATTCAGCTCGGGCGCGCGAGAGCGTTGGAACGAGTACTAGCAGCGCCGCGACTGACGCAAGCAGCCGCCCTGCGGGATTGCGAAAACATTGTTTTGCCATTTGAAATTAAAACCATGGTCTTACGTTCTGAATCGTTGGCCCTTTCCAAGTCCAGAGGTATTTACTGCCCTGAAGTGGATGATCAAGATCAGGGCTCCCGTTCCGAGAGAACTCGCTCAGCTACCGCACCGAACACGAAGCCGAGCGTTGACCACAAGATAACCTGTATACCAAGAGATACTACTCTGAATCGCCAGAGAACTGTGGCGGGGAATTGGTCTGGAACTTCATTGACCTCAGGTAAAACAAGCTGGGCAACTACGATGATGCAAACGAAAGCGGCTGCTGCAAGCAGTCCGGCATTCCAGGTGGTGAACCGAGGAGCGAAACTGCGAGCGATCAAGATTGCGAAGATCAAAGCGAACACTGAGATCAAGATCATTAAAAAAAACAACTCGGTTCTATACCCGATTGTCTCTGGTCGGCCAATCGAGGGCGGATTGGCCGGGTATTTTAACTCTGGAACAAGAACGAGCGAAAGAAAGCCGGAGCCTGCCAGCAGCGCCGCAGTCACACGCGCGCTGGCATTCGCCATACGCCCATAGGCAAATGCAAAAGCCAAACTAAACAAACCGCCTAACGCAGTTCCATAAACGACGACTCCGGTCAGAAGACCAAGTCCACTCTGCACTTCGCGGCTCACTAATTCCGGTCCGGGGGACTCTCCTTTGGCTCGGTCCATCTGACCTTCAAATGTGATAGCTCGATCGATTTGGGATTCACCGGAAACTTTGGCAAACCCAAACCCCAACAGTCCAGCCAGGAGGCCCACAAGCATCCCCCAAGTAAGGAGAGTTCTGACCATAAGAGGTTTTTTGTCGGATCAGTGACATGGAAAACCGAGTAAATGGCGTCCGTCGTGCACAAATTCGTGCACATACATCCCAGGAAAGATTGACGTAGCGCCTTCCTCAACGCCGACAAAGTAGATTGCTACAAGCAAAACTACCGCGAAAGCTATCCACGGGAGTAGTTCACTGATAGGAATAACAACCGGCTCGGAAGCCGGATTCAATACCGTCTCTGACATTTTTTGGTCTCCTTCGGATCATGCGTCCGGTTGAGCTTAAATAATGCGAAGGAAGGTCTGGCTTTCGAGCTTGAGATCTTTTGAGCAAAAGCACGATTACAGTGGCGCGACCGCGCCGGTCTCTCACCGGCTTCCTCGCCTCGCAGTAAATTCGGCCGAGCCTATGGCTGGTTGCAACTCTCGTCAAGAACGGTCTGAAAAAAGGGAGTCAGCAGTGCATTCTATATGGGGAACTCTACTCCCACTCTATCGTGCTCGGGGGTTTGCTGGAAATGTCATAACAAACCCGATTGACCAGTTTTACCTCGTTCAATATCCGGGAAGCTATACGGCTCAAAATATCATACGGAACCTTTACCCAGTTTGCCGTCATCCCGTCCTGGCTTTCCACAATCCGTAGTACAACCGTATTTTCGTAGGTACGTTGATCTCCTTTGACGCCAACCGACCGTATTGGCAAGAGCACCGCAAACGATTGCCAGACCCGGTAATACCAGTCCGCCGCTTTCATCTCGCTCTCAACAATTTCATCAGCATGCCGCAGAATTGTAAGATATTCGTTGGTGACAGCACCCAGAATGCGAACAGCGAGACCGGGTCCTGGGAATGGCTGCCGAAAGACGACTTCGCGCGGCAACTCCAGTTCAAGACCCACATGACGCACTTCATCTTTAAACAGGTGCCTGAGCGGTTCCAGAAGCTCGAAATGCATTTTTTCAGGCAAACCGCCGACGTTGTGATGGCTTTTGATGAGTTCAGCCGGGTTTCCTGAAATAGAGACGCTTTCAATGACGTCCGGATACAATGTGCCCTGAGCTAAAAAGCGATATTTTCCCAGGCCGTCGTCCGTCGCTTTTAATTCTTCCGTGGCTCCCTCAAAAACGCGGACGAATTCCGTCCCAATGATCTTGCGTTTGATTTCCGGATCTGAAACGCCTTCGAGCTTGCCAAGAAATCTTTTTGATGCGTCCACATATTTGAGGCTTACCCGAAAATTTTCCCGAAAGATCTTTTGGACAGTTTCTGCTTCGAATTCGCGCAAAAGTCCATTATTGACGAAAATGCAGGTTAGTTGATCACCGATCGCCTGATGTATTAAGGCCGCCGCAACCGAAGAATCAACGCCGCCTGAAAGCCCAAGGACAACCTTATCTACTCCAACTCTTTCACGGATTTCATGGCACGACTGCTCGATGAATGAACCCATCGTCCAGTCCGGCGAACAGCCGCAGGCGCGATAAAGGAAGTTTTCCAAAACATCTTTGCCCAGAGGCGTATGAGCAACTTCTGGATGGAATTGCAGACCAAAAATTGATTTTTCCGCGTGTTGGATCGCAGCAAAAGGTGAATTCTCCGTAGACGCCACAGAAGCAAACCCAGGGGGTAACCGCGTCAATCGATCACCATGACTGTTCCACACCATGATCTCAGAAGGCAGACCCTCAAAAAGCGGGCTCGCCCCGATGATTCTGAGGGTTCCAGGCCCGTACTCTCTCTTATCCGAGAATTCCACGATTCCGCCCAGTTGATGAGCAATCAGTTGGACTCCGTAGCAAATGCCAAGAACAGGAAGGCCGAGATCAAAGATGGCTGGATCGTTTCGAGGTGCGTTTTTCGAGAAGACACTCGCTGGGCCGCCCGAAAGCAAAATGCCTTTAGCTCCGGTCGCATGAATTTGTTCAGGGCTTGAATTGAATGGCAAAATCTCGGAATAAACCCGACTCTCTCGTACTCTGCGTGCTATGACCTGGGTGTATTGAGACCCAAAATCAAGAATAACTACTTTCGATCCCTGGAAAGCTTGCTCGGCGCTCATGGGAAAAGAGCTGAGTATGAGACAATAAATTGGAAAGTCCAGGACAGGCTCAGATCGCCTGCCATTGGGAATGGAACCCTTTTACCCCATGCACCCGTCGCCCTGAAGGCGCAACCCTCCCTTGCTGAGACCTCTGTGACGCGCGGCTTCGTCGCGTAAAAACGTCAAATTTTGGAGATGCAATCCGCACAGGGCATCGGGTCTTCAGCAAATCTCGTGTTCAACTCTTGGGACGAGGGTTTCCAGGTTTGCTATAGTTAATAACCGTTGCGCCAGAGACGACATTCAAAAATCATTCCCGCTGCGTTGCTCGTCGAAGCTTATTGCACTGGGGTATTTCCCATGGCCATGGATGACGGGGAAATCGCGTGGTTCTCTCCCGACCCGAGAGGCATATTACCGCTGGACGCATTCCATATACCGCACGGTTTGAAGCGAGCACTCAAAAAGAGCAATTTTGAGGTACGAATCGACACTGAGTTCGAAGCAGTGATTCGTGCTTGCGCAGCACGCGAAGATACATGGATAAACGAGGACATTATCGCCAGCTACATCAATCTTCATCGACTAGGTTTTGCCCATTCTGTTGAAGCTTGGCTGAACGGAAATCTTGTAGGCGGGCTTTACGTGGTCAGCGTAAACGGTGCTTTCTTTGGAGAATCGATGTTTCA
>JAFAXJ010000148.1 GCA_019241095.1 Verrucomicrobiota bacterium
TTCCTCCGTTAAGCCCTGTGTGCGAATACCATCAATGAATTGAACTTGCGCCAGGGCGGGGTCGATCATGAGATCGTCAATATCGAAAACAATTCTGGCGCCAGCCTTGCGCGCAGTTTCAACTGAAAACGCCACCCGCTCGTCCCAAGCAGCGCGCCATATTATCACCAAATCGGCTGCTACGATTTTCTCTCGGTTTTCTAGAGCCGCACCAATAGAGATCCATTCCGCATGTACGCCGCTGTCCAAGGCCGCTTGTACGTAACGCTCGACTCTGTAAACGTGCCCGGGTGTATTTGGTTCACCAGAAACATAAAGCAAGCGGACGTTGGCAGTTTTCAAACGCTGAGATGAGTTCTGTTCGAAATTGGTCGCCGAGGATTTCATCAGCGCTTTTGCACGCTGTTCACGCGCGTTAGCGGCACGTTGAGCTGATCGGGCCACCATGTTTGCACGATCCCGCTCCCTTTGACGGTCGCGCTCCCGCATTTCTTCGAGTTCAGACTGGAGCTGAGCTGTTTTCGCATCGAACGTTGATGATGTCGAAACAGGGTCGTGACCGGCACCTGATTCCGCTTGTTTTTGTTCTTCGAAAGATGTTTTACCCCGCTCTAAATCTTGGATATGTGCTTCGTATTGTGAAACTTTACCGAGCAATATCTCCTCATGCTCTTTCCATTTTCGATCGTCCGCCCAGCGCTGCCCAAAAAGTGAAAATCTGGCCCGAATTTTTTCGATAGTGCTCGGCTCCCGGAACCTGCAGAGCTCGGCAACTGGCAACGGCGCATCGCGCCCGATAGCAAGAATTCCGAGTCCGTGTTCGCCTAAAAACTCAAATTTGGGCGATTGCACTTCCTCCCAAAAACGATGGACTCCGAAGTTTTCCCGTCCGACGTTCGTTCCGTGCATTAACACCAGGCCACGCTTTGACAACTTGGGACGCCAATTGTCGAAGTCATGTCGCACAGCATCATAGGTATACACGCCATCGAGATGCAAGAGGTCGACAGAGGCATCCGGAATCTGCGCCAGCGCGGAATCGAATGTACATCTCAGCAACTTTGAAAATGATGCGTAACGCTCATCATGAAATCTGCGAAAGCTCTCGAAAATCTCCTCTCCATAATAGCCGGTCATGACGTCGCCTTCCCAGGTATCAACAGCAAAGCAACGAGAATCCAACCCGTTTCGGAGTACGGCTTCACAAAAGGCGGAGTACGATACTCCTGTAAAAGTTCCTAGTTCAACTACGATACGCGGCTTGCCAACGGATACAATCCAGTGTCCAAACGGAACGTGCTCATACCAATCACTTACAACATCTGTACGCGCTGGAGGCCAGAGTAGCGGGTCGAGATCCGGATTGAGTAATTGGCCCACCGCTCCCGGAATCAGAGGATGATCGAACGAGTTAATCATTTCGGAAGGAAAAACGAGACAGCTTTTATTAAGGGAACATCGCGTTCAGTTCCGAGATACGGTCCAGGAGAAAATACCAGGGTTTTTCCCGCCGAGGAACTGCCGGAATCGTACCTTTCGCCGTGTGTAAGACGACATTCGGATTGTGAAAGGGATCATCCGTTTCCAAAAGGGATCCCCAAGTCTTTTGCAGGTACAGTGCCTCTTGCTGGGCCCTTCTCGCTTTAGCCGGGTCAGCATGGTCCAATCCGCGCGAAGCGGATTCCAGGTGGCGCAATTGGGCAAAGGGTGTCCATACAACTCTGTAGCCGTAATCACCTATCCTTAGGCACAGGTCGACATCATTGAAGGAAACCCGCAATTCAGTTTGGTTGAAGCCTCCAACTTCAAAAAAAACTTCGCGTCTAATCGCCGCACATGCCGCCGTTACCACAGACAGAGTACGGGCAAAGGCGAGTTGTCCGAAGTAGCCAGGATCATCTCTGGTTGTAAACCCATGCAGATGAATCGCAGCGCCTTTCGGGCCAAGCACGACCCCCCCATGTTGAAGACGATCATCTGCATACAATAGTTTAGCTCCTATGATCCCAACGTCGGGCCGCAAAACTTGACTAACCATCTCGCGAAGCCACTCAGCATGCATCACATCAATATCATTATTCACCAACAGGAGTATGGTCCCTTTTGCCTCCTCGGCTGCCGAATTGTTGAGTGCGGAGTAATTGAAGGGGCCAGGACGATCCAAAACTCTCACCCGAGTATCACCTTCAATCAAACGGTGAAAAAGCGCATGAGTAGCGGCTTCCACGCTGCCATTATTGATGATTAATATTTCTAGATTAGAATAGTTGGTTCGATGGAGAATTCCTTGGACACACCTATTTAACAAATCCGCTCTATCACGAGTCGGAATTATTACTGATACAAGTGGCGATTGTTTAGGAAGAGGCCAGACAATCCGAAGCCGTTTTGGATTAGATTGAACAATCTCTAAATTAGCATTCTTGTTGCCCTGTTCGTTCAAGTGTTCACGCAAAAATCTTTCAGTGTTAACTGAATAGTTGTAGACGTTGTTCAGGAGCTGGTTACCTCGGTGATATAAGACGTCAGGGATATGACGAATTAGATCATGTGTGGTAAGTGCGGAGGCTCGCAGAACCAACTGATGGAACTCCGTACCTGGAAATTGAGTCCGTATGGCGCCAACTTTCTCGATCAGCTCGCGCCGATATATTACAAAATTACTTAGGTAATCCTGTGTAAGTATTAGATCGGGGTCCCAGCCTGGCTTAAACCAAGGATTTTGACGACGGCCAAATCGATCAATTTCATCGCAGTCGGTATAGATTATTTCTGCCCGAGAATCTGCTGCTAGTTCTGAAGCGATCTGATAAAAAGCATCCTCGCGTAAGATGTCACCCGGAGGGATGATGCCTACAAAGTCGCCAGTGAAGCGACACAGTCCGGCATTGCTAAGTTCTGCTAAAGTCTCATCTCTTTCTGAATAGATGAGACGGATTCTTGGATCGTTTGAGACTCTATCCTGCAGCCCACCCGGCCATGATTCATGCACGGTAGAATTCACACAGATCCATAGCTCCCAACATGAATAAAGCTGAGAGGAAAGAGAAAATACGGTTTTCTCCAAGTCGGAACCCGATTTCTCAAAAACAGGTATGATGATTGAAAAAAGTGGTTTGCAGGACAGTCCGGCGAGATGCGTACGAATGACCACTCGGTCCACTTCGGATACAGTGTTATAGAGCGCGATCCAACTATTGTAAGTCAGTTCCGCATCTTCTGCCGGGAATAAGGCTTCGGAAGTTTCCGGTGACGTGACAAAAGAAACGAGTATCTCAGCGTGTGTAGCTCCGTTTTTAGCAAACTTCAGCCAAGAAGCAGTCTCACTGAGATTCGGGATCCGACTGAGTCCATTTCTATAAAGATCAACTATAAATTCAGCTGTTCGGCGCTTCGATCCATATTGTTTGGCGTATTCAGGAGAAGCGAGAATATCCTTTGCAAGGATGTCTAAAGGTACTCCAGTTCTCAGCTTTTGGAGCGAGTATATCAACCCGGATTGATCCACAGGTCGGTCCAAGGCGAGCCTGTACAGCCGATTTACGATGTTTGCTCTATGTTTTTCCAACGCCTCTGCTGAACTAGCGACAGCTAGTAAGGCGTCTGCTCGGCTTCCTCCCCTTTCTTCTGTATTCAACCAAAACGCTAAGCCATCATGGTCTGGCTCACGTTCAAGTCCTTGGACATACAATGCGGTAATGTACTCTTTCCCGATGATAAGAAAGTTACCATGTCGCGCACGAAACTCTGGCGAAGCCTCAAGTTGTTCAGCCAGATCTTTAAGAGGCAGCCCTTGATTCAATCGTTCCAACCAGTATGAATAACCACTCAGATCGGCCAAACGACCGAAAGCTGTTTTGTAAAAACAATGTAGAACTTCCGCGTAATTGGCGTGTCCTGCCTCTAACAAGCTGTCCTCTGGAATTTGAACAGGATGTCTGAACGCCGGGAGACCGAGCCTACCTCGTGCAAAGGTCTGGCTTATCTTATTGTAAAATGCTGCTGCAACGCGGGTCTTTGGCAAATAGCTTCTATAACCGTGGTTCGAAACCATTCAAGAAGCGGACCATGGCCATAATTGCTAGAGTGTCAATCGTTATTTTGGCGCAGGCTGACGCTGTCCGGATTCTGCGACGAATCTTGTAAAGAAATCATAAACAGATTGCGCACAGCAACGGACTCTGCAGATGCGCTTTGAGATTGTTTCAGCTAAATCTCTCACCAGCCACCCGCAGCAAATACATTCCATAGGCACTCTTTTCTAATTTCTTTCCCAGCTGCAATAGTTCGTCGCGTGAAATAAAACCTTGCTCAAAGGCGATTTCTTCAGGGCATGCGATCCTAAGACCTTGGCGCTTTTCCAACGTCTGAACGAATGACGACGCTTCAAGCAAGCTGTCATGTGTCCCCATGTCGAACCAGGCAAAGCCACGACCCATTCTTTTGACCTGAAGCTGGCCACGCTCCAAGTAGATGCGGTTAACATCTGTGATTTCCAGTTCGCCGCGAGTTGAAGGTTTGAGGCCCCTCGTTATTTCAACAACCTGTTCGTCATAAAAGTATAAACCCGTTACCGCCCAATCCGACCGGGGGGCAACAGGCTTTTCCTCGATAGAGATTGCTCGCCCGTTATCGTCAAACTCAACGATACCGTAGCGATGCGGATCGTTCACTCGGTAGCCGAACACGGTGGCTCCGCTCCGACTCACATTTCTACTTGCAACCAACTCCGGCAAGCCATGGCCATAAAAGATGTTGTCGCCTAGGATCAGGGCGGAAGGATTTCCTTCCACAAACTTAGACCCGATTACATAGGCTTGCGCCAGGCCGCCAGGGCGCGGTTGCACAGCGTACTGAAAGTGTAACCCCCATTGCGAGCCGTCGCCCAGCAAACTCTCAAATTTAGGAGTGTCTTGCGGAGT
>JAFAXJ010000183.1 GCA_019241095.1 Verrucomicrobiota bacterium
TTTGATGGTGCTTGGGACGAACTGATCTTTATCGGGCCATTGAGCGAATTGCTCCTCGATAGGTGCAAGCAAGCCTGCACGCTGATAGGCGATCATGCCTTCCAAAACCGACTCAATTACGTCCGGTTTACCTTTGCGGCCTTGGACAATAAATTTCTGTTGACCGTCCTGATAGACCGGCGGTCCAAAATTATCTCCAACGGTGATCCCTGGTAATAAAATTGGAAAATTTTCTCTTGTCCATTTAATAAGTGGTTCCTTCGTAGGTCCTTGGGAGGACATTGGTGTAAACCATAGGTCAATGTCAGCCGCGAAACTAAGCGACATTGTCGCGGAAAAAGCGGTCAGGATTGTTAGTATTCGATGTACCTTCATGGTAGTGGAAGTTACTGTATTCTTGTAATAGATGAGGCATTCTGCCTGATCCAGTAAAGATGGCGGGGTAAGCTCAATGACTGCCGTTCAGAAAGTCTAGCCAACAACGGCAAGTCTTCCTTTTGTAGCAAGGGATTGAGACGGCGTTCTTATATTTCCGCTATGGAGCACTGTCAATAGAAATGGGTCGTTGACTCCGAAGCTCTCGAAAGCTCAGATTTGCTTAGGCTTGAGTCTATCCGACCGCCAAGGTAACTTCCACGCTTCTACTCATGGCGACTGAAATTCCAACGCGCAAGCTTTATGATGATTATGTCGTTCCCAATTATGGTCGATATGAGATCGCTTTCTCTCGCGGAAAAGGTTCATACGTGTGGGACGAAAACCAGAAACGGTATCTCGATTTCGGAGCTGGAATCGCGGTTTCTATATTGGGGCATGCTCATCCTCGGATGATCGCAGCCCTGGAGCGACAGGCACGCGAACTCGTCCACGTTTCGAATCTCTACTACACGCGTCCTCAGGGTGAACTAGCCAAAAAGTTGGTTTCGATCGTGGGAACTGACGGAAAGGTTTTCTTCTCCAATAGCGGCGCGGAAGCGAATGAGGCCGCATTCAAACTGGCGAGAAAATTCGGAAACGAGAGCTCGCCGTCAAGGTTCGAAATGATCACTTTTCATCGTTCTTTTCACGGAAGGACGATTGCAGGGATTTCTGCAACGGCGCAAGACAAAGTGAAACATGGGTTTGAGCCATTGCTTGCAGGGTTCAGACACGTTCCATTCAATGATCTCCAAGCCGTGGAGCAGGCGATCAACGCGTGTACTGTCGCCATTATGGTCGAGCCGATCCAAGGCGAAGGGGGCATTTACCCAGCTACAAAAGACTTCCTGGTTGGCCTGCGCAAAGTGTGCGATCAACATGATCTTCTCCTGATTTTTGACGAAGTGCAGTGCGGCCTCGGGCGAATCGGAAATTGGTGCGGATGGAAAGAGATCGCCGGGATCGAACCCGATGCGGTAAGCTGGGCCAAAGGGATCGGAGGCGGGTTCCCCCTAGGTGCCACGTGGATCAAAAAAAAAATCGTTCGGATGAAGGATGGCTCTGAGCTTAATCTATGCGATCTCTTTCAGCCCGGATCTCATGGAACCACCTACGGTGGAACTCCGTTAGCATGTGCGACCTCGCTTGCGGTACTTGATACAATCGAGCAAGAAGGCCTCATCGCAAGAGCGCGTGACCTCGGATCATACGCTAAGAAAATGCTGAACGGCATTGTAGGGATTAAGGAGGTCCGGGGTATCGGTTTGATGCTAGGATTCGAGTTGGAAGAAAAAGTAAAAGCTTCAGGCAAAACTTCCTCCCAGACAGTAGTTCTCGAACTCATTCGTCGTGGTTTACTGACAATCCCGGCGGGACCTTCGGTTGTGAGACTCTTACCTCCTTTAACGGTAACTCACCAGGAGGTCGAGGAGGCAGTACAAATCATCAAGACGACTTTGGAAGATTTGATCGGTACTTGAGGCAATCCGATGGCTCATTTTCTTTCAATCGAAGAGCAAACACCGAAGCAGCTTTCGGATCTGCTTCAGATGACCGGCATCCTGAAGAGTTCGCGCGGTCAGCGTGAGAATAAGCCATTGCTGAATCAGGTCTGGGCAATGATTTTCAATAAACCTTCCACGCGAACTCGCGTGAGCTTTGAAGTCGGCATTCGTGAGTTGGGAGGCAGCGTTATGTTTTTGTCCCAGAACGAAATTCAATTAGGCCGCGGAGAGCCGATCGTTGATACCGCGCGGGTGTTAGGGAGGATGGTCCAGGGTGCAGTAATACGGACCTTCTCACAGGACGATATCCAACGATTTGCCGAGTATAGTCAGATTCCGACCATTAACGCTCTTTCTGATCAGGAGCACCCGTGCCAGATCGTTGCTGACCTCTTTACGATCCAGGAAAAGCGAGGCGCTTTGAATGAGCAGAAAATCTGTTTCATCGGTGATGGAGATTGTAACGTTGCGCGTTCCTGGATCTGGGCGGCAGAAAAGCTCGGCTTGGAACTTAGAATCGCGGCGCCGATAGAATACCAGCCAGGGGAGACTGTCCTTTCTCAACTGAGAAATGGTCGGATTTCCGTAACTTGTGATCCTTTTGCTGCCGCCGCCGACGCTGACATAATTTACACTGATGTCTGGGTAAGTATGGGCCGCGAGGCAGAAAGCGCGAATCGGCTTGCGGATTTTAGGGAATATCAGGTAAATGAACGCCTGCTTCGTGTCGCAAATCCGCAGGCGCTTGTCCTGCATTGTTTGCCGGCTTATCGGGGAAAAGAAATTACTGAAGCCATCTTAGAGAAGCATGCAAAGACG
>JAFAXJ010000246.1 GCA_019241095.1 Verrucomicrobiota bacterium
AAGCTCGAGGGCTGGCGCTTCTTGAGGAAAAGCCTACCTTAAAGGACAGACCACCGACGTTACTGAGCAATCCTCCTGCCTTGGCCGGCGGAGAAGACCTGGTCACCTTCTATACAACGCCCGGCTATCACAACTGGGATCCGTCCATCGTGACCGCTTTTTCTTTCGCGATCTTTTTCGCAATGATCATTGCCGATGCCGGCTACGCTTTAATCCTGGGGATCGCGCTTTTTTGGTTCTACAGGCGCATTGGACAGAGCGCCGGCGGCCGGCGCTTCCGTTCCCTTGCACTCATGATCGTTATCGCGGGCTTCGTCTATGGAATACTGACCGGCAGCTACTTCGGATATGAACCGGGCCCCGACACGTGGCTAGGCTCTCTGCGCCTACTTCCTTCGCATGACGTGAGCTGGATGATGCTCTTCTCGCTTGGCGTTGGGTGTCTGCATTTAATCCTGGCAAACGCGGCTGCCGCTTTCAACGCCCACACTTTATCGGGTAGACTTAAGCCCGTTGGCTGGATTGCAATTATTGCCGCAGGGATCTTCATTTTCATTTCTCGAGGCGAGGTCGCGAAATCGGCGGTTTCTGATGCTGGAATTGCATTGCTTGTCGGAGGTGCTTTGCTGTTGATCTTTTTCAGCAGCGATCGCCCGGTAACGTCTATTAAAGCCTGTCTCTTGCGGATTCTCGAAGGTTTCAGCTCGCTCACCAACATTACAAAACTTTTTGGCGATACGTTGAGTTATCTCCGCTTGTTTGCCCTTGGGTTGGCTAGCGCCTCGCTGGCTTACACTTTTAACTCGCTGGCCGGCAAAGTCCGCGGCGCGTTGCCCGTTTTCGGGGTGCTCTTTGCTCTTCTGGTCCTCTTATTCGGACACAGCTTGAATCTTGCGCTTGGGATCATCAGCGGCCTTGTTCACGGACTCAGGCTTAACGTCATTGAATTCTTTAACTGGTCACTTTCCGAAGAAGGCACGCCTTTCACTGCTTTCTCCAAAAAGGAAACTAAATTATGAACGAACTCCTGAATATATTAGGCTGGATCGGCCTTTATTCCCCTGTCGTTTTGGGTGGGATTGGCAGCGGCATAGGGTGTACTATCGCCGGCCAAGCGGCGATCGGCGCAATGCTGGAAACAGAGGGTGGTTGGGGGCGGTATATTGGCCTCGCAATCTTACCTTCGTCCAACATTATTTACGGCATTGTCGTGATGTTCGCCTTAACCCGGCCGATCACGCCCGGGGTCGCTGAAGGTTTATTTGTCCTTGGTCTTGGTGCGGGAATCGCACTGCTCATCTTGGGCATCTATCAAGGCACCCTTGTCGCGTCTGCCATTGCCGGTTCCAAAGAAAAACCTGCGATCTTCGGCCTATCGATCGCTCCGGCGGCTGTGGTGGAAGGGTTCTGCGTATTTACGTTCATCTTTGTACTAGTGCTGGCTGGCAGCCTGCCCTCGAAGTGAGGAGACGATTATGGCAGAGCCCCTAAAACCAATCATCGAGTCGAACAACGCCAAAGTCGCGTTGGGAGTTGAATCGCTAATCGAACGGCTGCGCAATGAGGGAGTCGCCAATGGTCGAGCTGAAGCAGATCGAATCGTTAAGGCGGCCCAAGCCGAGGCAAAGGTTACGAAAGCTAAATCCAAGGAGGAAGCCGAGCAGATCGTCAGCAACGCTCGAAAAGAGGCTGCTAGCCTGGAAGCGGCTGGTCGTCAAGCTTTAGAGGTAGCTGCTCGGGACTCGGCCTTGGACCTGCGGAATCAACTCGAACAACGGTTTGCTGGCGAGGTGCGGCGTCTCGTTCGCGAAGAGGTCCAAAGGCGGGAACTTCTCGAAAAGTTGATTCTTGAAGTGGCTGGCCATGCGCGAGTAGAAGCGCAAGGTTCCAAGCACGTTGAGGTCCTTCTACCAGAAAAGGCAGTCGATCTTGACACTTTGACTAGAAACCCCGCTGCGTTTAAGGATGCCCCTCTGGGCCACTTCACCGCCCTGGTATCAAGAGGGCTCTTGCGAGAGGGTGTTACGCTCGCCACCAGCCGGGACCTGAAAGCCGGAATCAAGATTCGTTTAGCCGATAAAGGGATCGAGCTCGATCTTAGTGACAAAGCAATCGCGGATTTATTGATGCAACATCTGCATTCGCGGTTTCGGGCGCTGCTCGAAGGCATTCGATAAGCTAAACCATGCCCGCCTCGCCCTATGTGATGCTGATGGCCAGTCTGCCGCCACTGGGCGACCTTTTTGGTCATCAGCAACCGCCTTCGGAGCTGCAAATAAAGCGCCGATTTCGATTCTTATCAGCATCGGACAGAGAGATGCTCTCGCGAATCGAGCAGCTCATCCGGCTGTCGAATCAACCCAAGGGATCGACCGACGCTGAAATCGTCCGATCAGCCAGAGCCCTGGTGAATGACCTGAAATCGCCGGCCCTGAAAGAGGCAGTGCAATTCGTGATGGATGTACGCACGATTGGTGTCGCCTACCGGCGTCGCAGACTTGGCCAGAAAACTCCGCCGGCCGAGCCTGATTGGGGATACAGCCGCTGGCTAAAAAAGATTGAAAATCATTGGGGGGAGCCCTATTTCGGCCTGAAGGGGTTGCTCACCTGGGTGACTCCGGGAAGGCAGCTCATCGAAGAGGATGATCCGGTTGGACTTGAGCGCTTGATTCTCACCGAGTTCTGGAGGCGGTTCACGCGGCTCAGTCAGGGACACTACTTTGACTTCACGGCGGTTGTTCTCTATTTCCTTCGCTGGAGTCTCCTCGAACGGCGTGTCAAATATAATCGCGAAATCGCCCTCAAACGCTTCAACTCGCTTATCAATGATGGAATCGGCAACTTTAAAGAACTCTTCCCACCAACAGCCGACTGATCCGCCCGTGACAGCCGGCGCTCAGATCGTCGCCGTCCAAGCGGACCTTGTTACAATCAAGACTCTAGGGTCGAACCCAAGACCGCTGATTAAAAATGAGGTGGTTTATATCGTCGCCCGGCGTCAACCGGAAAAATACATCGAGCGGCTTAAAGCTGAGTTGCTCCGGGTCCGCGGCACGGAAGCCGATGCTCAGGTTTTCGAGAGTACTCGCGGAGTTGGAATCGGCGATTCAGTGGAGCAGAGCGGGGAACAGCTTTCTGTTACGCTCGGGCCCGGGCTGCTGGGACGAGTCTATGATGGATTGCAGAACCCATTAGCTGATCTTGCCGCAGAGTACGGAAATTTTCTGCCCCGCGGTGTGGTTGCTCCGCCTCTCGAGCTGGAAAGGAAATGGGCTTTTACCCCGAGCGCAAAAGTTGGAGACCGACTGGTAGCTGGAAGCATTCTTGGAACGGTGCCCGAAGGTCGGTTTACCCACAAGATCATGGTCCCTTTTGATCAGATCGGGGAGGTGGAAGTGGTCTGGATTCAGAGCGGCAGCTACGCCGTGGACACCCCCATTGCCCGAGTCCGTGATCATCGCGGTGACGAACGGATTTTTACCATGCAGCAGGTTTGGCCGGTGCGTCGCCCACTCGCTGAATACCTGCTTGAACAGCGGCATTCACAGCGTCTTTACCCCGACAAGCCGCTAATTACTACCCAGCGTATCATCGACACTTTCTTTCCGATCGCGCTTGGCGGCGCTGGTTGCATTCCTGGGCCGTTCGGCGCCGGTAAGACGGTGCTGCAGAACCTGATCTCGCGGCACTCCGCGGTTGATATCGTTGTCGTGGTTGCCTGCGGCGAACGCGCCGGAGAGGTAGTTGAAACGATCACTGAATTCCCAAAACTGGACGATCCGAAGACTGGCGGCTCGCTGATGGAGCGAACCATTATTATATGCAATACCTCTTCGATGCCGGTGGCAGCTCGGGAAGCCTCGATCTATACCGGAATTACTCTGGGAGAGTACTATCGGCAAATGGGGCTTGACGTTCTCTTGATCGCTGATTCTACCTCTCGTTGGGCCCAGGCGATGCGAGAAACATCGGGTCGGTTGGAGGAGATCCCGGGCGAAGAATCGTATCCCGCGTATCTGGATTCTGCCATTAGAGCGGTTTACGAGCGGGCAGGGGTAATTCAGGGCAATGATGGCAGCGTCGGCAGCTTAACGATGATCGGAACCGTTTCGCCAGCTGGCGGAAATTTTGAAGAGCCCGTTACGCAATCCACTCTGGCCACGGTCAAAACATTTATAGGGTTAAGTTATGAACGGGCTTACAAACGGTTTTATCCCGCGGTCGATCCGCTTCTCTCCTGGTCGCGTTATCTGACGCAGATGAGACCATGGTTCGAAAAAAACGTCGCTCCGGACTGGGTTGATCGGGTGGCGGCCATGCAGGAATTGCTGCAACGTGGAAATAGTGTCTCCCAAATGATGCAGGTTACGGGAGAAGAGGGGGTTAGCCTCGAAGATTATTTGGCTTACCAGAAGGCGCTATTCCTCGACATGGCTTATTTGCAGCAGGACGCGTTCGATAAAGTCGATGCCAGCGCGCCGTTAGTGAGACAAAAAAAGATCTTCGACCTGATTCAGGATCTGATCGGCCGTCAATATACTTTTTCTGATAAAGCGGAGGTGCGCGATTATTTCACTCAGCTGACCAGCCTTTTCAGGAACCTGAATTACAGTCCAGATAACAGCACGCTTTACACGGAGTATTACGAAAAGATTCTTGAGCTGGCGGATGCCCGAACAGCTTGAGGTCCGAGCTGCGCTAACCCATTCGCGGACGACACCGGCGCATTACCTCCTTTCTAGCTCTCATTGCAAACGTCGGTGCGGCGCTGGGGAACATGATGCTTGTGAAATACCCTTGCCGAGGTGTCCGCGGTAGTTGGGTTAAAACCTGCAGGGCGATGTCGAAGATACGAAGTTATTCCAGCAGGCTGACCGGACTTTTTAAAAACCTTAATTACAGTCCTGACGACAGCCAATTTAGAGGAGTATAATTCCATGATTATGGAATTGGCGAATGCCAGTATGACATGAGGGCATCGTCCGGTAGAATCATGAACGAATGTCGGCACTCAACCTGATCCCATGAAAATGAAGACTGCGGAGATAATTGAGGACTCTAAAAAATTCATTGCCCCTTTTCGCGTCACGGCCGGCCAGAATTTTCGGCTTGAAGAGGTAGATCCGAACAACACCGGTCAGGGCATTGCCGGAGACAAAACAAAGGCCAAAGAACTGCTCCAACAGGGGGTGAAAGCACTTGCTGATCTTCAGGACAAACTTTACGCACAGGACCAATGGGCAATCCTGCTGATCTTCCAGGCAATGGACGCCGCTGGCAAAGACGGGGCAATCAAGCACGTCATGTCGGGAGTGAATCCTCAAGGTTGCCAGGTCTATTCGTTTAAGAGCCCCTCAGCAGAAGATCTCAATCACGATTACCTTTGGCGCAGCATGAGGTGTTTGCCCGAGCGGGGCCGCATCGGCATCTTCAACCGTAGTTACTACGAGGAAACACTGGTGGTCCGTGTTCATCCTGAGCTGCTTGCAAAGCAAAGAATACCAGAGTGCCTGATGACCAAGGACATCTGGGACGACCGCTACAAGGACATTCGTCATTTCGAGCGCTATCTCACGAACAACGGAGTTGTCATTCGGAAGTTCTTCTTGCACGTCTCTGCTGACGAACAGAGAAAACGCTTTCTTCAGCGTCTCGATAGTTCGGCAAAAAACTGGAAATTCTCGGAAGCCGATTCTCGTGAACGCGGTTTTTGGAACGACTACATGAAAGCCTACCAGGAAACAATCTGCAACACCGCGGCCGATTACGCTCCTTGGTATGTCGTACCGGCAAACAACAAATGGTTTACTCGGTTAGTCGTTGCCGCGGTTGTGATCGATGCACTCGCGGCATTAAATCTCCAATATCCCCAGGTCGGGGAGGCTCAGCGCCAACAATTGGAAATCGCTAAAAAGGCGCTAGAAAAAGAAGAAAGGCAGTAGCAGGTGATAGCTGAAGAGCTGATAGGTTGGAGTTAGCAGCTTTTTTCAGCGGGTGAAAGATAGCTGAGTAGCTGCGAGCTTGGTGCAGGACTCTGCCATGCTGCAGGCTCCTGGTGAACATCAAGGATCTTTTAAACCGAACTTGCAAGTAGTGGGTTCATCCCAGGTCCGGAATTGCCCGGCACAGAAGCATTATCAACGCTTTTCGCGAGCAGCAACTCCAAGGAAATTTAGCTGATCCGCTGTTAGCGCCTTTCTCAGTCCGTAGGTTCGCCAGTCACGAGCGCCTTCAATTGGGCGACGTATGGTATTTTTATGTAGTAGCAGAACTAAAATGCTTGTCTGTTGTCCTAAACATGTTTTAAATAAGCCTAA